>JBFFCR010000431.1:0-3549 GCA_041559855.1 Anaerolineae bacterium
GCGATCTACAGCATCGGCTCGCCGGAAGAGTACAGGCGCGAGGTTGTCCAGGTGCGGCGGGGCGAGATGCGGCGCCGCGACGCGATGCTGCGCCACCTGGTGGCGATCCATTACGACCGCAACGACGTGGGCTTTACGCGGGGCACCTTCCGGGTGCGGGGCGACACGGTGGACATCTTTCCGGCGTACCGCGATACAGCGGTGCGTGTGGAGTTTTGGGGGGACGCGGTGGAGCGGATCACGGAGATCGATCCCCTTACCGGCGAGATCTTGGAGGAGAGGCAGGCGATCGACATCTTTCCGGCGAAGCACTTTGTCACGACGGCCGAAGCGCTGACGCGGGCGATCGTGCGGATCGAGGCTGAGCTGGAGGAGCGACTGGCCGAACTGCGCGCCCAGGACAAGCTGCTGGAAGCCCAGCGCCTGGAGCAGCGCACGCTGTACGACATCGAGATGATGCGCGAGATCGGCTATTGCTCGGGCATCGAGAACTATTCGCGGCATCTGGCCGACCGCAAGCCAGGAGAACCGGGCTGGACGCTGCTCGACTACTTTCCTGATGATTACTTGCTTGTGCTGGACGAGAGCCATATGATGGTGCCGCAGATCCGGGGCATGTACAATGGGGACCGCGCTCGCAAGGAGGTCCTGGTGGAGTATGGCTTCCGCCTGCCCTCTGCGCTGGACAACCGGCCCCTCCAGTTCCACGAGTTTGAGGATCGCGTGTACCAGGCGCTCTATACGTCGGCCACGCCGGGCCCCTACGAGCGTCAGGTGTCGGCGCAGGTCGTGGACCAGATCATCCGGCCCACGGGTCTGGTGGACCCGGAGGTGGTGATCAAGCCGACCAAGGGGCAGATCGATGACCTGATCGGCGAGATCCGCGGCAGGGTGGAACAGGGGCAGCGGGCGCTGGTCACGACGCTGACAAAGAGAATGTCTGAGGACTTGGCTGACTATCTGGCTGAGCTGGGCATGAAGGTGCACTATCTTCACTCGGAGATCCAGACGTTGGAGCGCGTCGAGATCTTGCGCGATCTAAGGCTCGGAGTATACGACGTGGTAGTGGGCATCAACCTGTTGCGCGAGGGGCTGGACCTGCCCGAGGTGTCGCTGGTGGCGATCCTCGACGCGGACAAGGAGGGGTTTCTGCGCTCGGATACGGCGTTGATCCAAACGATCGGGAGGGCAGCACGCCACGTCGAGGGCCAGGTGATCATGTACGCCGACAAGATTACCGACTCGATGCAGCGGGCTCTGGACGAGACGGACCGCCGGCGAGCGGTCCAGCGCGAGTATAACGAACAACACGGCATCCAGCCGCAGAGCATCGTCAAGGAGGTACGCGACCTGACGGCACGGGTGCGGGCGGTGGCGGAGGAGCGGGCGGAGTATCGCATCAGCGGGCTGCCCAAGGCTGAGGTCGGGCATCTGATTGAGGAGCTGGAAGTGCAGATGAAGGAGGCGGCGTCCAGCCTGGAGTTCGAGAAGGCGGCGCTGTTGCGGGATCAGATCTTTGAGCTTCGCAAGCAGCTCGAGGATGAGGGCGTGCCCGAGTGGGAGCGGATCTGGAAGGAAGGGCACGCGCGCAAGGCGTAGAGCGTTTGCGTCCTGAGCGGGGGAGCGATCCGGGTTATGGATCAGGGCAGGGAAGAACTGAGGCAGCAGGCCGGGGTGATGATCTTGGAGGCCGCGAGCGTGACAGACGCCCTCACCGATGAGGAAGCCCGGCCCCTGATAGCGTGGGGCCTTTCACAAGGGGAGGCTGTGGTTGAGGCACTGTGGGCCTCCGGCAAGTTGGTCCCGCTGCCGTCTGGGGAGGCTCGGGGGAAGGCGGCGAAAGGGGTCGCTCCGGTGCGCAGCGTCATGCGCGCGGTCAGCAGGCTGGTGAGCAGGCGGAGCGCTCTGTCGCCTGACGAGGTGTTCGAAGAGCTGGAGGCGCTCCGAACCGCCGCGGGGGAACTGCCTCTCCCGCCGGGCGAAGCCATGACTGACACCGCCCTGGCAGAGCTTGCGGCATGGCAGTCAAAGCTGGATACACGCACGTTCGTCGGGGCGATACTCTACCTTCTCGGGCCCGTGTCAGATGCCAATACTCCTCCAAGTTGATGGCCACTGGAGACAGGCGAACGCGATGCTGAAGGACGGATCTGGTACGGGGAAAGCACAGAAGGCAGGGTGGTTGGCCGCGCTACTGAGCGTCGTGGCAACCTTGATCTTGGGGATCGCCTACCTGCTGGGCGGCGAAGCCGAGGACACAGGCGAATACGCGCCGGTGGCGCCGGTTGTGGAGAAACAGGCGGTCTCTGGCGGCAAGGCAGAGGCGATTTTGGTGTTCTTTACCGATCCGCAGTACCCGGACGATCCGGCCGATCACCAGGGTGGTCTGGACGAGGCGCTGGCGGCAGACATAGCCCTGGCCCGATCCAGCGTGGATGTGGCAGCCTACGACTTTGATCTGCAGAGCGTGGCCGATGCCCTGCTGGAGGCACACCGGAATGGGGCGCAGGTGCGGCTGGTGACCGATTCGGACAATGTGGAAGAGCCGGTTGTGCGACAATTGCAGAGTGCCGGGCTCGGGGTGGTCGAGGATGGGCGCGATGCGCTCATGCACGACAAGTTCGTGGTGATCGACGAGCGGGTAGTGTGGACTGGCTCGTGGAACCTGACCGAGGGCGGGACCTACCGGAATAACAACAATGCCGTTCGCATCGACTCTGAGCTGCTCGCCGAAAACTATACGGCCGAGTTCGAGGAGATGTTTGAGAGTCGTGAGTTCGGTCCCGGGTCGACGGCCGGCATGCCCCATCAGCAGGTGCTCCTCTCCGATGGGGTGGGGGATGAAGGCGTGTGGATCGAGAGCTACTTTGCGCCGGAGGACCGGGTCGGCGAGAAGCTGCTGGCCCTGGTGGAGGGGGCGCAGAAGAGCATCCGCTTCATGGCGTTCTCGTTCACGGACGATGGCCTGGGCGAAGCGATGGTTTCGCAGTATGAAGCGGGGCTGACGGTGCAGGGCGTCTTCGAGGGACGGGGCGCAGACGCGGTGTATAGCGAGTTTGGCCGGATGATTGCTGTGGAGCCGCGAATGGATGTCCGGCTGGACGGCAACCCTTACATGATGCACCACAAGGTGATCATCGTGGACGACGAGATGGTGATTCTGGGCTCGTTCAACTTTAGCGAGAGCGCTGACACGATGAACGACGAGAATGTCCTGTTCATCCACGATAGGGGTATTGCCTCGCTGTTTCGCGCAGAGTTCAGGAGGATCTACCGGGAAGGCTCAGAAGGCCCGCAATAGGGTGGGGGCCGGACGCCTTCGCTAGAGGCCGGGCAGGCGTTGATCCTCGACGTCTGGCAGGCGTTCGATGCACGTGGGCGTGTCGTTGTCAGGGCTGTTGACAAAGCGGCTGACGGCGTAGGCCTCCATCTCCTGAGGCGGGAAAGGGCGCAGTAGCGGCTGGAGCAGTTCAGGCTTCTGGACCGTGGGGTCGAGCCAGAGGGCATAGTCGTCCGGGTGAAGGATCACGGGCATGCGGTTGTGCACCA
>JBFFCR010000432.1:0-3540 GCA_041559855.1 Anaerolineae bacterium
CTTCATCCAACTTCCTCCGTCATGAATTCTTGGCCTTCCGTGGACAAGACAGCGCGGTTTCTACTGGATCCAGGTAGGAAACAGCGTGGACGCCCCGACCCGCTAAATCCTCCGGTGCCTCGATCACAGCCTGGCATCAGAGAGCCGCCTGAACTTGACCACACGGCGCAAGAGCTGGACCTGGGAAGACCACCAGCGTCCGAAGGCATATTGTAAGGCATATCAGCCGATATGTCAAAGACCGTCACAACGTAGGGCGGCGAAAGCGGTACGGCAGTCCCTTTCCGGCTTTGGCAGGATAGATTTGACTTCCCTCTCTTTGGCGACTATAATGTGAATGGTCACATATCGGACCTCGCGCGGCGTGCTACTCTGCCGCATACCAAGGAGAAGGAACCATGAGTCTTCGAGAGCAACTGACGAACGATCTAAAGGACGCCATGCGCGAGAAGGACGAAACGCGCAAGCGTACCATCCGCTCCGTGATCGCTGCGCTCAAGCAGGCTGAGACAGAACTGGATACCAGCGGCCAGCGCGTCAGCCTGGATGACAGCGGCATCCTGGCTCTCATAGCGAAGCAGGCCAAGCAGCGACAGGAGTCGATCGACGCGTTCCAACTTGGCGGCAGGGACGACCTGGTAGCGCGGGAAGAGGGCGATCTGGCCGTGCTGCAGAGCTATCTACCCCAACAGATGAGCCGGGAGCAGATCGCGGCCGAAGTGCGACAGGTGATCGCAGAAGTTGGTGCAAGCGGACCCCGTGATATTGGCAAGGTGATGAAACCTCTGATGGCCCGCGTCAGGGGACGCGCCGATGGCGGGCTGGCCAATCAGATCGTCCGAGAGCTTTTGGCCGGGTAACGTCTCATGCTAAACAAAGCCACCGGCAGGCGATATACTGCCGTGGAGCCGGTCGACCTGGACCGCGGGAGCACCGTGCGCTTGGTGGTGCTGGGCGTATTCCTGGCTGCCTCCATCAGCGCGATCCTGCTCATCGAGTTTCTGCCCTCCAACCAGGTGATCCTCGAGGCAAACGAGGTCAGCCCAGTCACGATCCTGGCCCCATCCGATCTGACCTACGAAAGCGAAATCCGGACCGAGCAGGCCCGGGATGCCGAGGCGGCCTCGGTGCAAGATATCTACGATGCCCCTGATGCGTCGGTCGCCCGACAACAGGAGATCCGCGCCCGGCAGATCCTGGACTATATGAGCACCGTGCGTATGGATCAGTACGCTTCGCCTGAACAGCAAGCCAGCTGGATAGCAGCCATCATCGATCTCGACCTGTCACCTGAGGTCATCGAGATCCTCCTGACCCTCGACGAGGAAGAGTGGCAAGCTGTAAAGGACGAGACGGTGCGCGTGCTGGTGCGAGCCATGCAGGGTGAGATCAAGGAGAGCCGACTGGCAGAGGTCCGGCGCAGCCTGCCAACGCTCATCAGCCTGAGCATGAGCAGCAACCAGGCCGCAGTGGTCGAAGCCATTGCCAGCGACCTGGTTACCGCCAACACCTTTTACAACGCCGCCCGCACTGAAGAAGCCAAGACGCAGGCCAGGGAGGCTACTGAACCGGTCAAGGTGACCATCCGCCAGGGAGAGGCCATCGTGCGGGAAGGCGGCCGGGTCAGTACCTTGGCCATCGAGACACTTGATGCCTACGGGCTGCGCCAGCGTGAGATCCAATGGCCCGCAGCAGTGGGTGCCATCGCCATGGCTGCGATCACGACCATTCTCCTGGTCCTCCTCATCCTGCGTCTGCGCCCCATGATCTGGACACGGTGGCGTGTATCTACCATCACCATCTTGCTCATCGCCATCTTTGTTGCCCTCGGCAAGTTGATGCTCGCCTTCCCAGACTCGGTTATCCCGTACCTGTATCCACTACCTGCCCTGTCCATGATCCTGAGCATTCTGTTCGGCCCGGCACTGGGCATCGCAGCTGGCGTGGTCGTGGCGCTGATTGGTGGCTATATATCGGGCGGCTCCATCGAGATCGCCGCGTACCTGCTGACAGGCACCCTCATGGGGGCCTTGAGCCTGGGGCAGGCAGATCGGCTAAAGACCTTCCTGCGCGCTGCCGTCGCGGTCGCCCTAATCAATGCTACGATCATCCTCCTCTTCGGACTGCTCCAGCCGGACCTGGACCTGGTCAAGATCGGCATAAACGCCACGGTCGGTCTCGTCTCGGGGGGTCTCGCGACCAGCCTCGCACTGGCGGCCTTCTTTGTCCTGAGCTCCATGTTGGATCTGACCACCTCTTTCCAGCTCATGGAGCTATCCCGGCCCACGCATCCCCTGTTCCGCCAGTTACTACTCAAGGCGCCAGGCACGTACCATCACACGCTGCTGGTGGCCAACATGGCCGAAGAGGCCGCGGAGCGTATCGGGGCGGACGGCCTGCTGGCCCGCGTGGGCACCTACTACCACGACATTGGCAAGACAGAGCGTCCCTTCTTTTTCACCGAGAATCGCGTGGGTACCGTGAACCCTCACGAGCGGCTCGACCCCTATACCAGCGCGCGGATCATTATCGGCCATGTGTCCGACGGGCTGGAGCTGGCCAAGAAGTACAGGATTCCCTCTGCTGTCGCTGCCTTCATTCCCGAGCACCACGGCACCGGCATGACCTTGGCATTCTACCGCCTCGCCGCCCAGCAAGCCGGTGACGATGGCGAGAGCGTGCGCGAAGAGGACTTCCGATATCCCGGTCCCAAACCCCAATCCCGTGAGACGGCCATTACCATGCTTGCTGACACCAGCGAGGCCAGGGTGCGCAGCACCGAGCCAGACTCGATCGAGGAGATTGAGCAGATCATCGCCGACTCGATCAAGGCCAAGCGGGACGACGGGCAGTTGGACGAATGCGATCTCACGCTGCGCGATCTCAAAGAGATTCAGGCCGCATTCCTGCGGGTGCTCAAGGGCGTCTTTCATCCCCGCGTCAAATACCCAGAGCCGGTCAAGGTCCTCACCGCCGACGGGCGGGAAGTGGAGGTCTGATGGTGGAAAGCGGCGTCCAGGTCGAGGTAGATCTGCAGATCGCCCCCGCCTATGCCGACTTGGTCCCCGCCGAGCGGCTACGGGCAGCGGCCCGGGCGGCCCTGAGGACTGAGGCACAGTCCGACGCAGGCGTGGTAGAGTTGACGCTGGTGCTCACCGATGACTCTGGCATCCGGTCCTTGAATCGCGATTTCCTCGGCAACGATGCCCCCACAGACGTACTGGCCTTTAGCGCCATCGAGGATGACGGGCCCTTTGTCAGCGCCCCCGAGGCTGGCGGGTACCTCGGCGACGTGATCGTCTCCTATCCCCGCGCCGTAGCGCAGGCGCAGGAACAAGGGCATTCCCCGGAGCAGGAATTGGACCTGCTGATCGTGCATGGCATCCTGCACCTCCTGGGCTACGACCACGCCGACGACGAGGAGAAAGCGGCGATGTGGGCCAGACAGGATGCCATCCTGGCTGGTCTGTCCGGCTGACTGCTCAGAGGGCATCGCCAGATCCCCGACTGACTGACAGGACCCCGCTCGGAGAGGTCGCC
>JBFFCR010000433.1:0-3538 GCA_041559855.1 Anaerolineae bacterium
ATGCTCTCGCCGAGACGGCCCATCATGCCAAAGACACCCAGGATGTTGTTTGCCAGGTGAGCCTTCATAAAGTCCGGATCGCTGCGCGCCAGGGCAGGCCAGCCCATCACAATGTCCGCCTGGCTCTTGCCTTCCACGGTCACGTCGCCCCTGCGGGTCTCGTCCAGGCACACGCCGGGCGGGATGGTGCGGTCCGGCGTTGCGCCGGGCGCGCGCCAGCCGCCCAATGTTGCACGGACCTTGTCCAGCACGGCAGCGGGCGACACCGCCCCCACCACGGCGATGACCATCCCCTCGGGAGCGTAGAGGTGCCGGTAGTACTCGACCAGGTCTGGCCGGTCGAGGCCAGAAACCGTCTCCTCATATCCTGTGACGCTGCGCCCGTAGGGGTGATCCGGGTAGAGGAGAGCATCGAAGGTCAGCCAGGCCATGCTACTGGTGTTGTGTGCCCGCCGCTGGATGGCAGTCAGGACCTGCCCGCGCAGCTTTTCCAACTCGTCAGCAGGAAAGGTGGGATGCTGGAGGGTATCCGTCAGGATGCCGAGCAGGAGGTCGAGGTCTTCGGCCAATCCCTTGCCGCCGAACCCAACACTGTGCACGTTGCTGTGATAGCTCAATTGGGCGCCCACCGATTCCAGGGCATCGTTGATCTGCCGAAAGGTGCGGCTCTCAGTGCCGCGCATGAGCATGCCGGCTGTGAGATTCGACAGTCCCGCCTGTTCTGCTGTCTCAGAGATGGAGCCAGCCCAGAGATAGCCGCCGATCACCACCGAGGGGCTGCTCGGGTTCTCGTAGGCAAGAATGGTGATGCCGTTGGGAAGCTCGGCGCGGACGATGGTCTCTGCCGAGGGAAATGATGTGCTCATCGGATCCGCCTCCTACAATCCCTGGGGGATGTAGCGCCCCACTGTCCGGTTGCGCCTTTCCAGGTAGGACTTTGCCACGCGGGTCACATCGTCGACCGTGACGGCTGCCAGGCTGTCGAGGAACCCCTCGAACCAGGCGATGTCGGACACTATCGAGGCGTACCCCAGCCAGTATCCCTGGTTGGTGACGCTCTCGCTCGAGTAGGCGAATTGGGCTTTGGATTGCTTGATGGCGGTTTGAAGCTCCTGTTCGGAGATGGGCTCTGCCAGTATCCGGTCCATCTCCCGGTTCAGAGCTTCCTCCACTTCGTCCAGGGAGCGCCCGGCCCGCACAGTTGCCGTGATGTTGTATAGGTGGGGATCTATCCTGGGCCACAGCGAGCCCGAGACGGACGCAGCCAGCCCTTCCTCCACCAAAGCTCTGTAGAGGCGGGAGGTGCGGTTGGGCGGTGTAGCCCCGATAAGGCTCATGCCGCTGGCCCCGGTGAGGATGGAGCTCAGAATCGTCATGGGGAAAAAGTCGGGGTCGCGCGCTGCAGGCCCGTGATAGGACGCTTGCAGATAAGCGGTGCTGTCGGGCCCTTCGAGATCCACGCGGCGCTCGCCGCGCTGTGGCGGCTCGGGGCGGTTCACCGCAGGCGGCTCGGACCGCTGGGGGATGGGGCCGAATGCCTCCGCGATGCGGTCCAGCATCTCGGGGGGGTCGAAATCGCCCACAGCCACGGCGATAGCATTGCTGGGCCCATAGTACGTCTGGTAGTGGCGCCACAACTGCTCGCGGCTGATCGCCTCCAGATCGCACAGGTCGCCGATGGTCTGGTGATGGTAGGGATGAACCCGGAAAGCAGTGCCTACAACCTCCTCGCCCAGCAGGAAGGTCGGCTGGTTTTCAGCACCCTGGCGCTCGGAGATGATCACCGTCCGCTCCAGGGATACTTCCTCGGGATCAAAGAGAGCGTGGGCCATCCGATCTGACTCGAGGCGCAGACCCAGGTTGATTCGATCCGCGGGCAGCGTCTCGAAGAAGGTGGTAAAGTCGTGCCAGGTGAAGGCGTTCCAGGCGCCCCCGTTGCGCGCAATCTCTTTGTCCGCTCGGCCCTTGGGAAAGGCCTGCGAACCCTTGAACAGCATATGCTCTGCAAAATGGGCAATGCCCGTGATGCCTGACACCTCGTTGCGGCTGCCGACGCGGTACCAGACCCAGAAGGTGGTCACCGGAGCCTGGTGGCTCTCCTTCAACAACACAGTCAGACCGTTGTCCAATAGATGCTTCTCGACCTGCATGTCAGCTCCTGGTTCTCTAGCGCTCGTCTACGTAGCCGCGTCCCACACCGCGGTAGACAAAGCCCAAAGCCTTCATCTGATCGATGTCGTAGATGTTGCGACCGTCTATGATGATCGGGCGGCGCATCGCCTCCTTCAGCCGGGGCAGCGAGAGATGCTTGAACTCATTCCAGTCAGTGATGACTACCAGGGCGTCGGCGCCCTGTGCCACCTGGTAGGCATCCTGGCATAGGGTCACGTCCTGGAGATAGTGATCCGCGTTGACCATGGCCACGGGATCGTAGGCGCGGATCCTGGCCCCTTCGCTCTGCAACAGGTGTATGAGCTCTACCGAGGGCGCTTCTCTCATGTCGTCGGTGTTGGGCTTGAAGGCCAGGCCGAGGACGCCGATCATACTTTCATCCAGCGTCCCCAATAGCTCGCGGAGCTTGTGCACCACCTCCCGCCGCTGATCGCGGTTGATATCCATCACCGCGCGCAGCAATTGGGGGTGACAGCCGTGGACGGCGGCCATGTGCGCCAGAGCCTCCACGTCCTTTGGGAAGCAACTGCCGCCGTAGCCGATGCCAGCGTCCAGGAAATCGGGGCCGATCCGTTTGTCGTACCCCATGCCCACTGCTACCTCCTTGACGTCGGCTCCCAGTGCCTCGCAGATGCCGGCGATCTCGTTTATGAAAGAGATCCGGGTGGCGAGGAACGCGTTAGAAGCGTATTTGATCATCTCGGCAGTGCGCAGGTCGGTGATCATGATGGGAGCACGCAGGGAGAGATACAACTGGGCCACCTGCGTCGCTGCCTCTGGCTCCAGCGAACCCAGGACGATGCGATCCGGGTACATAAAGTCGTTGACGGCCGAGCCCTCCCGAAGGAATTCGGGGTTGCTGACCACCGCAAAGTCGACCGGCTCTGGTTGGTAGCGCCGGATGATGTCAGACACCCAGTCGCCCGTACCGATCGGCACGGTGCTCTTGTTGACAATGACAAGCGGGTGGTCCATCACCTCGGCGATGCCCTGAGCCGCGGCCCGGACGTATTGGAGATCGGCCTCGCCGCCGCTGCCCTGTGGGGTGCCAACGGCGATGAAGGCAAACTCGGCGCTGGCGAGGGCATCGCTGTAGGATGTCGTAAACTCGAGCCTGCCGGCGTGCATGTTGCGGCGGACGATCTCCTCGAGGCCAGGCTCGTAGATGGGTAGCTCTCCGCCGCGCAGCTTTTCGATCTTGGCCTCGTCGATGTCGACACAGATCACTTGGTGGCCCAGGTCGCTGAAGCAGGTGCCAGTCACCAGGCCCACATAGCCTACGCCGATCACACATATCTTTCTCATGGCTCACCTTTCTCGCTTTTGGTTTCTTTTGGCTCCAATCGGGAAAACCGATCACTCATGA
>JBFFCR010000434.1:0-3522 GCA_041559855.1 Anaerolineae bacterium
GCGGGCGGTCTGGGGACAGGCCGCCCGCGTTTCTTCTACGCCAACCTACCGCACCTCTCTTGCGCAAGTCACCAGGGTTTTTCGATTCCCCCGAAACTGGACAAATCAAATCGGCAGGTGTATAATTCCTACGTTAGCTTCAACGAGGAGGCCTTGGTGATCGAGTTCACCACCCTGCTGGGCAAGTCAGACAAGGGGAATTTGGCATATAGCGCTCCTGCTCGCCAGGCACCTCATATTGGGCTGACATTGCAGCCCAACCAGACAGAGGTGCTTTTTGGTTCCAGATGAGGAAGGTAAGATGAGAGAGATTCACACCGGCCTGATCGCCGAGTCGGTACGACGGCTCTGCATAGAGAGCAACTACTATTTGGGTGACGATGTGCTGGCGGCGTTACGCAGCTCCCGTGAGGCAGAGACCTCGCCGGTTGGGCGGGAAGTGCTCGACCAGATCCTGGAGAACGCCGAGATCGCCAGCAACGAGCAGATGCCCCTCTGCCAGGATTGCGGCCTGACCGTGGTCTTTGTTGAGCTGGGCCAGGATGTCCACATCACCGGCGGAGGCCTGAACGAGGCCATTGCCGAGGGCGTGCGGCAGGGCTACATCGATGGATTCCTCCGCAAGTCGATCGTCGACCATCCCTTCTCCAGTCGCGTCAACACGAAGGACAACACCCCACCGGTCATCCACACCACTGTGGTGCCTGGCGACCGGCTCAAGATCACTGTGGCTCCAAAGGGGGGTGGCAGCGAGAATATGAGCCAGTTGGCCATGCTCAAGCCGGCCGATGGGCGGCAAGGAGTCACCGACTTTGTCGTCGAATCGGTTCGTCGCGCGGGGGCGAACCCATGCCCGCCCATCATTGTGGGCGTGGGCGTCGGCGGCTCGGCGGAGAAGGCCATGTGGCTGGCCAAGCACTCCCTGTTGCGCGAGGTGGGCCAGCCCAGTCCAGATCCTGAGGTATGCGAGCTGGAGGTGGAGACCCTGGAGAGAGTGAATCGCATCGGCATAGGGCCACAGGGCTTTGGCGGCCTGACGACGGCCCTCGCCGTGCACGTCGAAACTTTTCCCTGCCATATCGCCAGCATGCCTGTCGCGGTCAATATCCAGTGCCATTCCGCCCGGCACAAGGAGGTCCTGCTATGAAACTGACCACGCCGCTGACCGACCAGGTTATCGAGCAACTGCGGGCTGGCGACAAGGTCAGCATCACCGGCGTCATCTATGTGGGGCGCGATGCCGCCCACAAGCGCATGGTCGCCGCGCTGGAGGCTGGCGAGCCCCTGCCCTTCGATCCCACGGGCCAGATCATCTACTACATGGGGCCGGCTCCGGCCAAGCCAGGTGAGCCGATCGGTTCGGCCGGGCCGACGACGAGCTATCGCATGGACCCATACACCCCCAGGATGCTGGAGGCAGGGCTGAAAGGCATGATCGGCAAGGGAAACCGGTCGATGCCTGTCCGCGAGGCGATGCAGAAGCACAAAGCCGTATACCTGGGCGCGATTGGCGGGGCGGGCGCCCTCATAGCCAAGAGCATCAAGAGTGCGACGGTGATTGCCTACGACGAC
Source organism: Anaerolineae bacterium (assembly GCA_041559855.1). Lineage (GTDB taxonomy): Bacteria > Chloroflexota > Anaerolineae > JAAYZQ01 > JAAYZQ01 > JBFFCR01. Next base: position 1,573 of record JBFFCR010000434.1, read on the forward strand.
CTGGGTGCGGAGGCACTGCGCCGGTTGGAGGTTGAGGACTTTCCCGCCATCGTCGTCAACGATATCCACGGCGGCGACGCCTACGAAGACGGCTTGAAGCAATTCAACCGGGAGTAGGGGGCAGCAATGAGAGTGCGACTTTCGAGCGAATCAGTACACAACGAGCTGGTGCATCGCGTGGAGGAATACAGCGGCCAGGACCTGATGGCCTGCTACCAGTGCGGCAAGTGCGCGGCTGGATGCCCGGTGGCCTTTGCCATGGATATCCTGCCGAGCCAGGTGATCCGCTTTGCCCAACTCGGCTTGGTTGAACGACTGCTCGAAAGCAAGACCATCTGGCTGTGCGCCGCCTGCCAGACCTGCTACACTCGGTGCCCGAAGGGTGTAGACCTGAGCCGCATCATGGAGGCGCTGCGCGAGATCGTCATGTACGAGAAGGGTAGCCATATCAACTATGATGCCATCGCGCCCGAAGAGATGACAGAGTGGCCGCAGCAGGCATTTATCGGCGGCTTTAGGAAGTACAGCGTGTGAGTGTTGGACATTCGACTCCTGCAACCTGCTGCCACCCAACCTTTGATCGCTAGCGGAGACACTGACCATGAAGGCATCCTATTTCCCCGGCTGCACGCTGAATACCACGGGTAAGGGCTTTGACAATGCCGTACGCGCTTCTGCGGCAGCAGTTGGGTTGGAGCTGGTCGAACTGCCCGACTGGAACTGCTGCGGCGCCACCTACCCACTGATCATCGACAACATGCTGGAACTGGCCGCACCTGCCCACGTCCTCGTAGCGGCACGCGAAGAAGGCAGCACCCTGACTACGGCCTGCACCACCTGCTACAATGTCCTGAAGCGGACAAACCTGTTCATCCAGGATCACGAGGAGGAACGGGAGCGCATCAACGCCTTTATCGAGGCCACGTACAGCGGTGAGGTCGAGGTCAAGGACATCGTGCACCTGCTCCGCGATGACATAGGGTTCGACACCGTGCGAGAGAAGGTGGTCAGGCCGCTAGAAGGCCTCAAGGTCGCCTGCTACTACGGCTGCATGGTGCTCCGCCCACCCAACGAGGTAGCCTACGACGACCCCGATCACCCACAGTCGTTGGACGATCTGATGGCTGCCTTGGGCGCGACGCCGGTAGATTACCCGCACAAGAACGAGTGCTGCGGCGCCTACCTGGCAGTCAAGGATGCGGACGTGACCCGCGAGATGGTCTACACCATCCTCAAATCCGCCCGCACAGCCGGTGCGGAAGCGGTCGTCACGAACTGTCCGCTGTGCCAGTTCAATCTGGACAAGCAGCAGGCACAGATGCAAAAGCTCCACGCCGGATACCGCTCGATGCCTGTGTTCTATTTCAGCCAGTTGATGGGACTGGCCCTGGGTTTGGACGCCAGTGAGTATGGATGGGAGCGACACTATATAGACGCGCGCCCGCTCCTGAGCCAACAAGGGCTGTGGAACGGAAAGGCCGATGGCAGCTAGCGAGAAGGAAGGGACCAGCCCCAGCAATCGAGTGCTGATCGTCGGCGCGGGTATCGCCGGCATGCAGGCCGCGCTGGACATTGCGAACTCGGGCTATGATGTGCTCCTGGCCGACCGGCTGCCATCGGTCGGCGGGCACATGCACCAGCTCTCGGAGACCTTTCCCACCTTGGACTGCGCGCAATGCATCATGACGCCGCGCACGGTCGATGTGGGCCGCCACGAAAAGATCCATCTGCACGTGTATTCGGAAATCGAAGAGATCTCGGGTGGCATCGGAGATTTCCGGGTACGGATCCGCCGGAACCCCGCATATGTGAATTGGGACATCTGTACGGCCTGCGGCGCCTGCACAGAACAGTGCCCGCAGGCGATCCCGGTCGCCTTTGACCGTCACTTGGAGATGCCCAAGGTGATGCGCAGCGGCGCCATCCGGCACGCCGGCACCGGGAAGGCGA
>JBFFCR010000435.1:0-3516 GCA_041559855.1 Anaerolineae bacterium
CGGACCAAGGATCTGGCCGACGACGGCGCCGGTGCCGGCCCCAACGTTCCCCTCTGCCGGCCGCTCACGGCTCGCGTTGAGGCAGGCCTGATAGCCCATGGCGGCGTCGGGGCGGACGCTGGCGTCGCCGATGCCCAGATCGAAAAAGATGGCGGACGGGACGATAGGCACGTGGGCGACGCGCATGTCAAAGCCGATGCCCCGTTCCTCGAGGTAGCTCATGGCCCCGGAGGCAGCAGCCAGGCCAAAGGCCGAACCGCCAGAAAGCATGACGGCGTGGACGCGTTCCACGCGGTGCAAAGGTCGCAGGAGGTCTGTCTCCCGAGTACCGGGAGAACCGCCGCGCACGTCCACGCCACCCACGGCCCCGTCTTCATAGAGGATGACCGTGCAGCCGGTGAGGGCCTCCATGTCCTGAGCGTGACCGACGGAGATCCCGGGCACATCTGTGATGGCATTGTGCAGTTTCATGGTTCTGCCTGTCTCCCTGCGCTCTAGATGGCCCGCGCTAGCCCAGCAACCCGATGACCCTGTCGAGCAATAGCTCGGCCACAGCTATCTTGCTCATGAGGGGTAGGGACTGTGACCTACCCGAGGCATCGATGAGTACTATGCGATTGGTATCCACGCCGAAGCCAGAGTCCGATGCACTCACGTCGTTGGCAGCGATCAGGTCTAGGGACTTGGCCTGGATCTTGTGCTTTGCGTTCTCGAGGAGCTCTTCGGTCTCTGCGGCAAAGCCCACGACGACCCTGGGCAGCCCGGACTCGATACGGCGTTCAGCCACGGCAGCGAGGATGTCGGTCGTAGGTTCCAGCGCCAAAGCGGCCAGGTCGCCACGACCTTTCTTCACCTTTTGCTCGGCCACGCGAGCAGGCCGAAAGTCGGCAACTGCGGCGGCCATCAGTAGAGCGTCGGTATCCTTGCAGGCTTCCAGCACAGCGCCCGTCATCTCTGACGCGGTGCGGATCGATACCAATTCGACGCCAATAGGGATGGGCAGCGTGATGGGTGCCGCGATGAGGGTCACGTCAGCCCCACGGTCCAGCGCAGCCTGGGCCAGCGCGAGCCCCTGCTTGCCACTGGAGCGATTGGTGAGGAATCGGACTGGGTCGACTGGCTCCTGCGTGCCCCCGGCGGTGACAACGATCTTGCGACCTTGCAGCGGCCCGCCCCTGGATAGCGTATAGCGGATGTGATCCAGGATATCACCGGGCTCGGTCATGCGGCCCTGGGCGACGAGTCCCGATGCCAGATGCCCTTCCTCTGGCCCGACGACGATAGCCCCACGCTCCACCAGCCGCTCTAGGTTGGCCTGGGTGGCAGGGTGGGCAAACATACCGGCGTCCATGGCGGGGACAAGCACGAGCGGGCATGTGGCAGCCAGAGCGGTCAGGCTCAAGAGGTTGTCGGCAAGGCCATTTGCGAGCTTGGCGATGGTCTGAGCAGTGAGTGGGGCAATGACCAGGAGTTCTGCACCGTGGGCCAAGCCCACGTGCAGCACGTGCGCCCTGGCTCCCCAGAGGTCAGCGTCGGTGTAGGCGGCTTGCCCGGTCACCGATTGGAAGGTCAGAGGGGCCACAAAGCGCGTGGCGTCCGCGGTGAGGATCGTCTCCACGACGGCGCCGGACTGGGAGAGTTTGCTTGCCAAGTCGGCAGCCTTGTATGCGGCAATGCTGCCGGTGATGCCCAGCAGGATACGCTTCCCATCCAGAGGAGAAGGTGACATAACAGATACCTCCTGCGCTACTCCTGCTCCCCGCGATTCATCTCGTATACCATGCGTAGGCCGTCAAGAGTAAGCCACGGGGCAAGGATCTGGAGCGCCTCGGTTTCACTGGCGATGATCTCGGCCAATCCGCCGGTGCCGATCACCCGGGTGTCAGCGCCGAGTTCTGCTCGGAAGCGGGCGACCATGCCCTCGACCAGGCTGACGTACCCGAAGAGGAGACCGGACTGCATCGAGTGGACAGTGTTGCGGCCGATGGCGGACGGCGGGCGAGCGAGTTCAACGCGGGGCAGCATGGCTGTGCGCTGGAAGAGAGCCTGGGAGGCGATGCCGATGCCCGGGGCGATTGCGCCCCCCAAGTAGTCCCCGGTCGGCGAGATGGCGTCAAAGGTGGTGGCGGTGCCGAAATCCACGACGCAAGCCGGCCCTCCATACAGGCGGTACGCAGCCACGGCGTCCACCAGACGATCGGCTCCGACGGTGCCCGGCTCCTCGTAGAGGACGCGCACTCCGGTGTTGATGGTGCTGTCCACGATCAGCGGCTCGAGGGACAGACCTTTGCGGCAGACCTCGACCCACCTGCCGGTGAGGGTCGGCACCACAGAGGCGATAGCAGCGCCCGACACGGCCCGGCGATCCACGCTCGCGTAGGCGAGCAGGCCAAGGAGCTGGAGGGTGAACTCATCTGGCATGCGCTCGTGGTCCGTCGCCAGGCGCCAGCGCGGACCCAGGGTCTCGCCGTCGTATAGGCCCAGGGTGATGTTCGTGTTTCCCACATCAATGCACAGTAGCATCCGTTCACTCCCATTGCGGTCGCCACCGCATGCAATAGAGGCAGTTACAGGCTGTCCACCACCGCCTTGAGCCTGGCCTGGACCTCGACTGCCACGCCCCCTAGGGCAGGATTGTCGACGGCCTGCATGGAGGCGATAGGATCTATGGCTGCGACCTCCACGGCGCCCGTGAGCGTCTCCTGGACGATGACGCTGCAGGGCAACATGGTGCCTATCTTGTCCTCGGCCCGCAGGGCTTCGTAGGCGTAGGGCGGGTTGCAGGCGCCAAGGATCCGGTAGTTTCGAAAGTCGACGCCCAGTTTCTTCTTGAGGGTTGCCCTGACGTCTATCTCGGTGAGAACGCCAAAGCCCTCCTGCTTCAGTGCCTCGACCACATGCTGGATGGCCTCGTCGAAAGGCATGGCAAGGGTCCTGCTAAAGTAGTAGCTCATGTCATATCCTCTCTAACTGCTTTGGTCTCCGGGAGATGTGGGGGGTGTCTCGCTGGCAGAGGCTTGTTGTGACTGTGCCCATTCGTCGCGCAAGATGCCCATGTAGATGCGATCGGTGCGGCACCCATCGCGGAGGACGGCGCTGCGCATGGTTCCCTCGCGCCTGAATCCGAGCTTCTCGTACATGTGGAGAGCCCGTTCGTTGCTGGCAATGACGTCCAGACCGATGCGGTACAGGTTTAGCTCCTGAAAGGCAAAGCGCAGGATTAGTTGGAGGGCGTCGGTGCCATAGCCCCTGCTGCGATATCTGGGCTCGCCGATGCCGATGGCCAGGAGGGCGACACCGTTGTTCCACTCGACGCTATGCAAGGCCACAAAGCCGATCAAGCGATCGTCTGCCAGGGCGCGGACGTGGAATTCAAGCCGGTTTGGATCTGCCTGCTCCGGGCTGAGCCTGAACGCGAACTCTTGTGGGGAAACCGGGCGCGCATAATCGCTGTCCATGGCGCGCAGGTAGCCGGCATCCTCGCTCCAGCGGGCCAGTATTGGCGCGTCATCCTCA
>JBFFCR010000436.1:0-3484 GCA_041559855.1 Anaerolineae bacterium
GATGTTGTCCTGTACCTCCACCTTGACATCGCGCAACGTCCAGGGCTGGCCTGTAGCCGCCTGCTTGGCGAGCAATTCCGGCACGGTGAAAGATTCATCGTGCGCGGCAAGCTTCTCGACCAATTCGAGCGCCCGCTCCACGCCCAGCTCGTTCATCATGCCAAAGGGACCGCGCGCCCAGCGCAAGCCCACCAGGGCGCCCCGGTCGGTATCCTCAGCGCTGGCAACACCCTCCTCTACCAGTTGCGCGGCAATGCCAAACACGACGCCCAGCAGCCGCTCGCCAATCGCCCCCTTGACCTCTGCCTGGGTCGCCTCGCCCTCCAAGTCCCACTGCTCACGGGATTCAAACTTGGCGGTCAGCGTATCGGCCGGTGCGTAGAAATCGCCCAGGATTGGCTCAAAGGTCTCGGCGCAGTGGTAGGCGATGGGGATACCGGTAGCGTTCATCAGCGCAAAGGGCCCCATGCCGATCCGGAAGGTTTCGCGGGCTGCCTCGTCAATCGTTGGAATATCTGCCAGGCCCTCGCCCAGGATCCGCGCCGCTTCGTTCAGCCAGGGGACAAAGAAACGGTTCACGGCAAAGCCCGGGGCGTCCTTGACGACGATGGGCACCTTGCCGGTGGCACGGGCAAAGGTCAGCAACGCCTCCCCCACCTCTGGCGAGGTCTGCTCGGCGATCACTACTTCGAGCAACTGGTTGATGACTGCCGGGAAAAAGTAGTGAAGCCCCGCCACCCTGTCGGGCCGGGTGGTGACAGATGCCATCTCGGCGATGGATAGAGACGAGGTATTGCTGGCCAAGATGGTGTTCTCGTGGCAGATGCCGTCCAGTGCGCGGAACAGCTCCTGTTTGGCCTGCATGCTCTCGAAAATAACCTCGATCACCAGATCGCATCCGGCCAGATCGTCCAGTTCTGTTGTACCGCTGATACGCACCCAGGTCTCATCGCGCTTCGCCTGGGTCATCTTTTTCCTGTCCACGCCCTTGTCCAGAAAGGCACTGATGCGTCCCAGACCTGCCTCCAATAGGTCCTCATTCATCTCGCGGACGACAGTCTCGTATCCCGCCTGGGCCGCGACCTGGGCGACACCCGCCCCCATCAAGCCGCAGCCCACCACGCCTACCTTGCGAATTTCCATCGATCCTCCTCCCCCAATCTCAGGATCGGCGCGCCTGCGCGTCCCGCCTGTTTACTGACTGCCATCGATCCCCAGGATCCGCGCCGCATTGCCGCCCAAGATCTTGTCCTTTGTCTCGTCCTTCAGCGGCAAGCCGCGGATGATCTCGATATTGCGCTTGATGTATGGCATCCCTGGCCAGTCGGAGCCAAAGATGACCTTGTCTGCCACGCGATCCAGCTCTGGAAAGTACTCCAAGAGCCGCTGCGGCGGCAGGCCTGCGATCTCCATGTACAGATTCGCGTGCAGCTTGGCCAGAAAGTAAGCCCGGTCATACCAAAAGCCCCGCCCGCTGTGCACCATCAGCAGGGTCAGTCCCGGAAAGTCTACGGCCACATCATCCATATAGAGCGGATCGCCGTATTTGAGACGCGCCCCTTTGAATATAGATGAACCGGTGTGGATCATCACCGGGATGCCCAACTCCTCTGCCTTGGCATACAACGGGTAGATGCGGTTGCTGTTGGCATAGTAATGGTGATAGGTTGGGTAGAGCTTCAAGCCGCGAAAGCCCATCTCTGTGACATAGCGCTCCAGTTCGGCTGCCAGGTCGGCCACCAGGAAAGGATTGATGCTACAGAAGGGTATCATGCGATCGTTTCCCTGGCAAACCTCGGCCACCTCCTCATTGCTGAGCACACCGGTTGTGATGGGGCTGAGCTCTGCCAAGGCCACGGCATAATCCACGCCGCTGTCGTCCAGGTAACGGATGAGTCCCTCTGGCGTCAGCACCTCCTGGATGAACTCCTCGGCATTTTCCATTTGGGTCTTGATCCAGTCGATCACCCAGGGGTGATAGTCGTGGTACAGACCTGCATGGAAGTGAAAGTCGATGACCAATCCCATTTCTCTGTGTCCAGGACCGCGCGCCGTCAGCTCGGCGCGTAGTCGTAGAACCCCTTTCCCGTCTTGTGACCGAGCTGCCCCGCCAGCACCATCCGCCGGAGCAGAGGCGGAGCAGCAAAGGCCGGATCCTTGAACTCGCCGAACATCTGCTCGGCGATGTGAAGCATGGTGTCCAAGCCGATAAAGTCGGATAGCTGGAGAGGACCCATCGGCATGTTGGTGCCGAGGCACATGCTCTGGTCAATCTCCTCGACTGTCGCCGTCGCATGCTCGACGAGCCGGATGGCAGTCAGCAGGTATGGGATCAGCAGCCGGCTGACGATGAAACCGGGTGTGTCCGGAGCTACGACGACTGTCTTGCCCAGCGATTCGCCAAAAGCCCGGCCGGTAGCCAGCGTCTCTTCGCTGGTCAGGATGGTGCGCACGATTTCCAGCAACTTCATCACCGGGACAGGGTTGAAAAAGTGCAACCCCAGTATCCTGTCGCCACGCTGCGTTACCGAGGCCATCTCGGTGACGCACAAGCAGGAGGTATTGCTGCCAAGGATGGTATGCGGTGGGCAGATGCGGTCCAATGCCGCGAAAACCTCTTTCTTGAGTGCCATGTCCTCGGTGACGGCTTCCACCACCAGGTCGCACGCGGTCAAGTCCTCCAGCCGGGTCGTGCCCCGGATGCGCTCCAGCGCCGCTTCTGCCTCCTCCTGCACGACCTTGCCTCGCGAGACTGCCCTGGCCAGCGAGGCTCGGACACGGCGCAGGCCATTGTCCAACAGATCCTCGCTGGCCTCGCTGACAAGCAGATCGTACCCGCATCGGGCTGCCACCTCGGCAATGCCAGCGCCCATCAGTCCGCAGCCCACGACTCCTACAACCTTGATCTCCAAGCGATGCTCCTGATAGAACTGCACCCTGTGCCAGGATCCCAGACCCAGGCACGGGGCAAGATCTCAAAAGTCCGGGGTGAGAACCACACGCTTTGCCAGCTTGCCGGCGTGAGCCTCCTCAAAGGTCTCCCGGATCGTGCTCATCGGCCGTATCTCGACAAAAGGCTCGATCTGAATGCGCCCGTCCAACACCATCTCCAGCGCTGCAGGGTAGTACTTGGGCAGGCAGCCCCAGGTGCCGATGATCTCAGCATCGAAGGCCATCAATCGAGACAGGGAATACTCGTTGACGTTGGTGGAGAAGCCGACCCAGACCAGCTTGCCGGTGAAGGACAGCAGGCCGAGTGCGATCTCCTGGCCCGCCCGGGAGCCGGTCACCTCAAAGATCTTCCAGCCATAGTTGTGCGGTAGGCCGTTCTCCTTGCACAGGTCACGGAAGTCATTCCGTATCTGCTTCACATCCTTGTCCGTCGAGTTGATGACGAAATCGGCTCCGTACTGCAATGCCCGCTCCAGTTTTTCAGGATTCCGGGCAATGCCCACCACGGCTCTCGCCCCAAACGCCTTGGCCA
>JBFFCR010000437.1:0-3475 GCA_041559855.1 Anaerolineae bacterium
AGCCTTTCTGCGCTGGGCTACCGGGCAACCCGACAGCGAAGAGACAGTCGAGTTTCCGGAAGCGCTGATGGCCCATTGCACTCAGACTGGCCTGCGTTTCATCATCCTCATCTGGGACAAAGCATCATGGCACACCTCGAGGCGAACGCAGGGCTGGATTCGAGCCTACAACCGCCGTGCCAAGGAAGAGGGTTACACGCGCCTGATCGTTTGCCAGCTGCCTACTCGCAGTCCATGGCTGATGCCACTAGAGCCTATCTTTGGCTGGACCAAGCATCAGGTGCTCGGAGGCAGTCTGTTCCAGACTGTTGCCCAACTCAAAACTGCTGTTGAGCGCTACTTCCATCAACGCGTCGCTCAGGCCAAGGAACGGCGCGACCGAGCCTGGATCAAGGCTGAGCCCGCGAGAGCTCAGAAGTCAGTATTTGCTTTGTGAAAGTACAATAGCCCTAAGCGGCGCCTGGGCTGGAGCCCTCCAGTCCAGGCGCCACCGCTTTGTCTCCTGGTGCCTCGACGAGAGCACCTCCCGCAAGCTCTGCACACCGCACCCAGTCGAACCTTGGCTCCCGATCTCCAGTTGCCGCGAAATCTCACTTGACTTGACTGCCGTTTTCTCGTATACTTGCTTCCAGAAGGAGCAAGCAGCTGGAGAACCATGCCTTTAAATCTGCCACCCGATGCCCTGGAGGCGCAACAGCGATATCGCGAGGCCGAGACCATCGAGGAGCAAGTCGCGACCCTTGAGGAGTTTCTCAGCCTGATCCCCAAGCACAAGGGTACCGACCACCTGCGGGCCGACCTGCGCCGGAAGCTTTCCAAGCTAAAGAATGCTGCCCAGACTCGAAAGGGGAGCAGCAAACAGGCCTCTGCCTATCACATCGACAAGGAAGGCGTTGGACAGGTCGTGATCGTTGGGCAGCCCAACGTCGGCAAATCGGCCCTTGTCGCGGCGCTGACCAACGCAACCCCCGAGGTAGCTGACTACCCGTACACCACCTGGACGCCGACTCCTGGCATGATGGAGGTAAAGAACGTCCAGATCCAGTTGATCGATACACCGCCACTGAGCGAGGAATTCATCGATCCGGAGATGCTGAACCTGATCCGCAGGGCGGACCTTGTCCTGCTCGTGGTGGATCTCCAGGGTTTCCCTATCCAGGAGCTCGAGGACTCGCTGGCCCTCCTGGAGCTGAACCGCATCCTGCCCATTCAGCTTTGCGACCAGCCCTATGACGGACGCCGGCCCACGTATGTGCCCATACTTGTGCTCGCAAACAAGTGCGATGACGAGCGCTGCGACGAGGACTTTGAGGTTCTGTGCGAGCTGCTGGAGGAAGAGCTGCCCGTCCTGCCGGTCTCGGCGGCGACCGGTCACAATGTGGAGCGGATGAAGCAGGCAGTATTCGAGCAACTGGACGTCATCCGCGTCTTTGCCAAGCCGCCGGGCAAGGAGCCTGACTATAGCGCGCCGTTTGTCCTGAGAAGGGGGGGGACCGTCGGCGAGTTTGCTGCCAAGATCCACCAGGACTTTGCCAGAGATCTAAAGTCAGCCCGTGTCTGGGGCAGCGCCACCCACGACGGACAGATGGTGGGCCGCGACCACGTCCTTCAGGACATGGATGTCGTAGAACTCAAGATCTAGCCGCGGCAGTTTTCTACCGTACTGCAGATCGCGTCCCTGACCCCGTTCCCCATCTGAGACACACGAGGTCCTCATGTCAAACTCGCCACTACTGGGTATTGGATTGGGCCTCGCCGCAGCGTCGAGTTGGGGGTGCGGGGACTTTTGCGGGGGGATCGCAACCAGGCGCGCCCACGTCTACGGCGTGGTTGTGTCTTCACAACTCGTGGGTCTTGGCCTGCTAGCCGTCTTTGCCCTTGTGCTGGCTGAACCGGTCCCCGCACCCATCGAGTTCCTGTGGGCAGGAGTCGCCGGACTTGCCGGAGCAGTCGGCTTGGTAGCTCTGTACCGTGGCTTGGCGACCGGCCCCATGGGCGTTGTGGCTCCTGTAGCGGCCATCGTCAGTGCCATTCTCCCGCTGATCGTCGGTTGGCTTCTAGAGGGTATCCCGGCGCTGCCTCAACTCCTCGGATTCGTCCTGGCCATCTGTGCCGTCTGGCTCATCACCCGGGCCGGGGCCGGCGCACGCCTTCAGGCACGCAATCTGGCCCTGCCGTTGGTGGCTGGGCTGGGATTCGGCGTGTTTCTCATCTTGATCGATCAGGTGAGCGGAGCCGCCGTATTCTGGCCCCTGACTGCAGCCAGAGGCGTCTCTGTCCTGGCGCTACTCGTCGCAGTGATTCTGGCGCGCCGGCCAGCGATGCCGAATGTGGCTCAACTGCCACTGATTGCGCTGGTTGGCTTGTTGGACACGGGTGGCAACGCCTTCTACGCGTTGGCTGCCCGCACCGGACGCCTGGACACAGCCGCTGTCCTCGGTTCGCTCTACCCGGCCATGACCGTGGTTTTGGCGCGGCTCATCCTGAAGGAACAGATATCGCGGCTGCAGGGACTCGGGCTGGCCCTGGCGGCGCTCGCGATCGTGTTTATCGCTTCGTAGATGGGACTGCGGCGCAGGCTCCTGTCCGCCGTCAGGCAAGCGCTGTTTCTGGTCCCAATGAAGCACCGGCGAGCTGCAGGCGAGCTACCCCTCGAACACCCCCAGGTCCGCTCGCTCTGCCTCCCACATCTCCTCGAACATCTGCCGTATCTCTTCCGGCGAGCAAACGGCTGCCGTCAGCGGATCTAGCATCAAGGCTCCCAGCGCAGCTTCCCTGTCGAGTTCCAAAACGGCCTGGACCATCAGCTCGTGGACGTACATGTGGGCCGCGTTGAGTGCCGCCAGTTGAGGGGGCAACGGCCCAAAGTGCACAGGGTGCAGGCCGGTCCCGTCCACCAGCACGGGTATCTCGACGCAGCCGTCCTGCGGGAGATTCGGGATCAGGTCTCTGTTGAGCACGTTGCCGTGGATCACAACGGGCTGGCCTGTCTCGATCGCCTCGACAATGACCGAGGCATACTCGTTGCTGCGATTCAGGACAAGCTCGCTCTTGCCGGATAGCTGCGCGCGAGTAGTCGCGGTGGCCTCGGCGCGCCAACGGGGCCAGTTGTTGGCATAGAAACCGCTCTCCCCCAGGTACCCGTCGCGTATGTAGCGCCGCTGCAGCTCGGGCCGTTTGCGGAAATAGGGCACATACTCGGAGAAATGGCCGCTGGATTCGGTGACAAAGGCCCCAAAGTGCAGCAGCATCTCGAACCGCACTGGGTCGCTCTCATAGATCTCGGGGTCGCGGGCAGCCCGGTGCAGGCGAGGAACCATGTCTTCGCCCTGGTAGCGCAACTCGGTGAACCAGGCCATGTGGTTGATGCCGGCGCACTTGAAGCGCAGATCCTGGGGGGGTATCTCGAGATAGGTTGTCAGCTGCCGCGCCGTGCCCTGCACCGAATGGCACAAACCCACCACCGGCAGTCGCG
>JBFFCR010000438.1:0-3473 GCA_041559855.1 Anaerolineae bacterium
CCGTAGCATTTCGCGGACAAGCAAAACGGGCGCGAGGAATCCCTCGCGCCCGTTTTTGATCTGTTGACCGGGACACCACACTCCCAGGACCCTGCGGGTCAGAGTGGGTGCCGGAGGTCCGAATCGACTAGACCCAACCCCTCAGCTTCATCGCCTCGGCCACGCGGGCGACTGACACAATGTAGGCCCCCATCCGGTTGTGGACGCCGTACTGCTGCGCCGCCTTGTGCACGGCGTGAAAGGCCGCAGTCATCTTTTTATCCAACAATGGGTGGACCTCTTCTTCCTCCCAGTAAAAGTCATAGGCGTTCTGTACCTGCTCAAAGTAGGAGACTGTCACGCCGCCGGCATTGCAGAGAAAGTCGGGGATGACGTACACGCCATTCTTGTGCAGGATCTCATCTCCCTCTGGCGTGGTGGGGCCGTTGGCCAGCTCGGCCACGATCTTGGCCTTGATCTTCCCTGCGTTCCAGGCGCCGATCTGGTTCTCCAGGGCCGCCGGGATCAGGATGTCCACGTCTAGCTCCAGCAACTCCTCATTGCTGACTGCCTTGCTCTCTTCGCAGCACTGGTAGGTAGCGACGGTGCGTTCCTGCTGCTTCCACTCCATGACCTTGTCAAAGTCCAGGCCGTGCGCATCATAGACGCCGCCCTTCGAGTCCGACACGGCGACGACCTTGGACCCGAACAACTCGGTGACCAGCTTGTGCGCGAACTGACCGGCATTGCCGTAGCCCTGAATAGCGACGGTGGCCTTGCTCAGGTCGATGCCCAGGAGCTTGGCTGCCTCGCGGATGGTGTACATGCCGCCCCGGGCAGTGGCGTCGCCGCGACCCTTCGAACCGCCCAGGGGCAACGGCTTGCCCGTGATCATGCCGGGCACGTTGTAGCCGCGCATCACGGCGTACTCGTCCATCATCCAGGCCATGATCTGCGGTGTGGTATAAACGTCGGGCGCGGGCACGTCGGTCTCTTCGCCGATATAGTGGCCGACGGCGCGGATGTAGGCCCGGCTGAGGCGCTCCAGCTCGCCCATGGACATTTCCTTCGGGTTGCAGATGATGCCGCCCTTCCCGCCACCCAGCGGGATGTCCACCACGGCCGTCTTCCAGGTCATCCATGCGGCAAGTGCGCGGACGGTGTCGATCGTCTCGTCAGGGTGAAAGCGGAGGCCGCCCTTTGTCGGGCCACGGGAGTCGTTGTACTGGACACGGAAGGCATGAAATATCTTGACGTTGCCGTCGTCCATCCGGACCGGCAGTGTGAGATGAAACTCGCGCAGCGGCCAACGCAATAGCTCGTGGACCGCCGGCTCCAGACCCATGATGCTCGCAGCTTCATCCAATTGCGCCTGGGCAATCTTGAAAGGATTTAGCTCACTCATTTACTCTCTCCTTATGGTTGGTTATGGAAAGTCATTTGGCTCCTGGATTGGCAGAAGCCCGTCGTCTGTTCAGCGGGCCTTCTCTGGCCCTCAAACGCAAAAATATACCCGAATTGCTGCCTCCTCGCGCGCGGGTATACCTTAGGTGAGTAAGGAATTGCCGCGCCGCAATTCTATGCTGTTTGCGGAGTATAGCACAAAGGAAATGCGGTAGCAAAAACGGGCGGAGTTGTGACCTATTCGGCCAGTGCTTCCTCGAGCAAGGCCGTGGCCACCTGTGGGTTTGCCTTGCCGCGTGTGGCGCGCATGACCTGCCCCACAAACCACTGCAGAAGCGTCGCCTTGCCCGCCCGGTAGTGGGCCACCTGTTCCGGGTTGGCATTCACGATCTCGTCGATGACGGCAGCCAGTGCATCCCGGTCGGATATCTGGCGCAGGCCTCTGTCTTTCACGATCTCGGGCGCCGCCCGTCGCGTCGCGTACATCTCGGCGAGCACTGCCTTGGCGCTGTTGGCGGTGATGGCCCCCTGCTCGACCAATGCCATCAGCTCGGCCAGTCCCTGCGGTGTGATGCGACCCTCGTCGATGTCGCCGCCTTCGGCCCGCAACAGGCGAAAGAGCTCGCCGGTGATCCAGATGCAGGCCGTCCTCGGGCCAAGGCCCACCTCCCTGCCTGCTGCCACCACCGCCTCAAAGTAGTCGGCTACTTCCCGGTCGCCGGTGAGCGTGTTGGCCTCGCGCCGTGACAGGTGATAATCAGCGATGAACCGCTCCCGCCTGGCGTCCGGCAGTTCGGCGAGGCCATCCCGGATCTCGCCGGCCCATTCCTCAGAGATACGCAAGGGGGGCAGATCCGGCTCGGGGAAGTACCGATAGTCGTCCGAAGTCTCTTTGGCGCGCTGTTCTGCCGTCTGTCCGCGGCGCTCGTCCCAACCCATGGTGACCTGGCGCACCGTCCCACCCGAGTCCAGCAGCCGCGCCTGGCGGGCTATCTCATAGTCCAGCGCCAGCTTGACCGCGCGGAACGAATTCAGGTTCTTGACCTCGACCTTGGTGCCGAGCTCGCTGCTCCCGGCGAGCCGCAGCGACACATTCGGCTCGCAGCGCATGGCCCCCTTTTCCATGTCTGCAGTAGAGACCCTCAGGGTGCGCAGGATGGCGCGTAGCTTGATCAGGAGCTGGCGCGCCTCCTCCGCGGTGCGAATGTCCGGCTCGGTGACAATTTCGAGGAGGGGAAGGCCTGCTCGGTTGAAATCGAGCAGGCTGTGGTCACCGGCATGTATCGATTTGGCTGTCTCTTCCTCAAGGTGCACGCGCCGGATGCGGATGCGGCTGATTTCCTCTGGTTGGCCGGCGTCGTCGACCTCGATCCATCCGTGCTGGCAGAGCGGACGGTCGTACATGCTGATCTGGTAGCCCTTGGGCAGGTCGGGATAGAAATAGCTCTTCCGCGCGAAGACCGCCGTCTCGGCGATCTGGCAGTTGAGGGCCAGCCCGACCATGATCGTCTGCTCCACTGCCCGCCTGTTGGTGGTCGGCAGGGCGCCCGGCATGCCCAGGCAGACTGGGCAGGTGTGGGTATTCGGCTCGGCGCCGAACACAGCGGCGTCGCAGCCGCAGAACATCTTGGACCTTGTGAGCAGTTGGGCATGGATCTCCATGCCGATGACGGCTTCGTACTCGAGCATAGGCCTCTCTGCCGTACAGGGATCGGCGGCAGTATAGCACACTTCCCTCCCACAGGGAAGTTTGACCTTTCCGATCCTTTGGAGTATACTAGCGCCATCGGGGCGTAGCGCAGTTCGGCAGCGCGCTTGGTTTGGGACCAAGAGGTCGTCGGTTCAAATCCGACCGCCCCGACTTTTTGCCCCTTTTTTGAGGTCATTTCGTGGATCGGCCCTCCAATTGTGCGATGAGCGCTTTCAGTTGTTCTATGACATCCGGCTGCGTGATCTGCTTCTTGCCGTTGTCTTTGGCGGTCAGGGCTGCGATGCGCTCTGCGGTTTCATCCCTTGTAAGCCCTACATAGATACCATCGGTGATCACCCGGCTGGAATGCATCAGGTTCTGGCTCACTGCCTTGAGGTCC
>JBFFCR010000439.1:0-3470 GCA_041559855.1 Anaerolineae bacterium
CGGCGGCGATCGGGTTCAACTCAATGAGCGGCTGCTCCCCAGCCAGAACCTGGGGAGCATGATGGGTAGCAGCTACCAATTCGTGGATCGCTCGGCGGAGCCGGATACGGCCTACCACTATTGGCTGGAAGACATCGATCTGTCAGGCGCGGGCGGGATGAACGGCCCGGCGTCGGTGCAGACGCCGCGTGCCAGGCTCTTGCCGTGCCGGCCCCGACCGGCGCCGATACCGCCAGGGCAGATTCAGTAGACACAGCCCTGCGAGCGTTTCATTTCAGGAGAGGCGCACGCGTTGGCGCGATAGCCTTGCGCGGCATTCTGAAAGCAAATAGCACCGCCTGGATCGCCGCAAGGGGCTCCTCGGGCGGATCGGAGCCTTCTTGGATTGGCGGCGCGTCAGGCTGGATAGGAATTCGATTAACGCCACCAAAACTCCGCCGCGAGACCGTTGCCTTTTTTGGGGTTTTGCGGTATAATTACTGAAGACACTCAGCCGGGCGGTTTGAGTTTGTCTGAAGTCCGGCTGAGTTGTTACGACCTCAACTACGTGGCGACCTCAACTACGTGGCGACCTCGACACCTGTACTACTGAGCATAACGTATCGCTTCTGGCAACCATAGGGCTCGGACCCTATGGCTTTGGCGCTGGAATGAGCGGGCGTTCCCGGGGGGAGCTCGCACCTGCAATATGCCCAAGGAGGCAATCATGAAGTACGATGTAAAGGAAAGCTGGCGCAGGCTGTTCAAGAGCCCGATGCGGGTGGTGCTCGCCCTGGTCGTGTTAGCCTTGCTGTTGGTCCCCATCGCCGTGCAGGCGGACCTCAAGACTATCCGGGCGGTGGATTCCTGGGACTTTCCCTCGGCACGGTGGGAGAATGGGAACGTAAGAATCCCCTGGGATGGCGGCTGGGTTCCCTTTGTCCACGAGCTGGTCTTCGATTCCCAAATACTGGAGGACCCGGCGGTGTGCGGATACGACCCGAATATCACGGACTCGGGCACCGAATGGGCAGGGACCTTCTACTATGGCCTCTACCACGTGGACAACGCGCCCCTGGGCGCGCCGGGCTTTCAGGAGAGCCGCCAGTGGAGCCTGGTCGACTGCGCGATGTATGACTCGGATGACCCATTCGACAGGGCTTCGTACTTTATTACCGAGTGCGAACCGCCAGATAATGTTGACGACTGGTGTGTGGTGGAGACGGCAGACCAGGATGTCGAGGTACCCTGCACTACCGGCAACTGCGAATGGGAGATTGTCACAACCGTCAAGGTGAACCTCGACCTGGACTGTAACCACGTGATAGATCCTGGGCTGGGCGCGGTTCCGCCTAATCTCTGTTTCTATGCTCAAGCACGAACGCCCACGCCGGATCAGATTACGGCAGAAGGCATGTGGGCGCAAACCTTGCAGGCGCGCGTCTCTCAGGGGCTGGAGGAAGCAACCGGCGATAGGACGGTGAGCTTTGACCATACCGGAGTCACGGCGGTCGAGCTGGCGGCATTTGATGCTGCGCCCCAGGACAACGGCGTGCTGCTGACCTGGGAGACGGCGAGCGAGGTCGACAACCTGGGCTTTAACATCTACCGCGCCGATGCTCAGGTCGGGGCGTTGATCAAGATCAACCCGAACCTCATCCCCGCCAAGAATCTGGGCAGCAGCATGGGTGCAGCGTACTCGTTCCTGGACGACTCGGCAGTTCCGGGCGCCACCTACTACTACTGGCTGGAGGACCTTGATATGTCGGGCGCGTCAGCCAAGCATGGTCCGGTCATAGTCCAGGCGGGCGCCGCGAAGGCTCTGCCAGGACGGCGGCGCCCCCCGCCCATGCCGGGCAACGCGTACTAGCGATCAGGTGCCGCTCTGTGACGGCTGCTTGACCGCACTATTCTGAACCCCCTAATCCCCACCTGGGCATCTGCCTGGGTGGGGATTTCTGTGCGCCGTCGGCGAGATGTCCTGAGCGAGTACAGGGGATAGGGCATGGCAAGGCGTGTGGAGTTTGTCTCCTATCGACCAAAGACCATCCTGAACAAAGGCAAGCGTCCAGACCATTGGTTCTGGTCGCGATACAGTGCCTATCCCTACAAGAGCTGCCAGCACCGGTGCCTCTTTTGCTACTGCCGGGAAAGGAAGTACTGTCCCTTCGAGGAAATGGATGACTTTGGCTATGTCATCCAGGCCAAGGAGAACGCGCCCGACCTGCTGCGCCGCGCCCTCAGCCGGTTGCCCATCGAACTGGTCATGACCGGCGACTACCAGGCGGCCGAGCGCAAGTTTGGCCTCTCGCGCCAGATGGTGGAGGTGTGCCTGGAGTTGGGATTCCCCGTCTCTGTTCTCGAGCGCTCCCCCCTCGTCCTGCGCGACCTCGACCTGATCGAGGAGATCAACCAGCGCGCCCCGTCCGTGGTCTTTTTCAGCATCATCTCCAGCCCCGACTCGCCCACCTATGAGCGCGTCCGCCAGATGGAGGCGCTGGCACCGCGCATGGAAAAGCGCTTTGCCGCCATGGAGCAGATCGCGAAAGCAGGCATCCTGACCGGGACCAGCATGATGCCGATCCTGCCTGGCTTGTGCGACACTGACGAGAACCTGGAGGCCACCGTGCGCTGGACGGCGGAGCACGGCGGCCGATTTGTCATTGCCGCTGGCCTGACACTTGCCGATCAGCAGCGCGAGTACTTTTTCGGTGTGCTGCGCGAGCGGTTTCCCGATCTGCTGCCGCTGTATGATCGGTTGTACCCGCCCTGTTCCTACGGCGCGGTGCGCAGCGGCGACCCCCACGCCACCGGAAGGCGCATCCGCGAGCTGTGCCGGCAGTACGGCATCTCGGACCGGATGCCGCGGCCGATCATCCCCGGCGACAAGCGGGCGCTGAACAAGCGGGTGGTTGAGGCTTTGGCGAACGAGTGCTATAATATGGAGCTGGACAACGCGTCGCAGCAGCGAATCTGGGCCTATCGCAAGGCAGCGTGGGCCATCGAGGATACGCCCCAAGACCTGGGCCTCATCTATCGCTCCATGGGCCGCAAGGGCTTGGAGAGCATCGAGAATGTCGGACCCAGCATGGCCAAGGTCATCGAGGCCCTGCTATCACCAAGGAGGTAGTCCTATGTTCGATATGCAAGTCTGGCAAGTCGCCGTCGTCGCCATTGTGTCCCTTGTCTCGCTGGCCTGGATGTCTCGCGCCATCCTGCGTCTGACCCATAGCCCGTCCTCAGACCAGGGCACCGTGCGCAAAGCGACGGCCATCGAGTCGGCCCTGGTCGGCGGAGTCGTTCCTGAAGGCGCCCAGGTCTTTGATGGATGGGCCTATCGCGTCGGCGCCCGCTTTGCCGGCCGGGTCCGCATCGCCGTCTACAGTGACCGGGTTGCCGTGGCCGGTCCCCGCGTGCCTCGCGGACTGTACCAAGTCTGGGTTTGGGTGCAGGGGCTGCTACTCGCCTTGGTCATCCCAGCCCTGGTGGCA
>JBFFCR010000440.1:0-3456 GCA_041559855.1 Anaerolineae bacterium
ATAGAACCCCTGAATTATACCCGGAAAGCTTGAATGGTGCAAAACAGATAGCCCGTGCCAAAAACCGCCAGACACGGTTGGTGGACCTAGATCCGGGATCAACCCAGAGTCTATGGAACTGGTCCCCTAGTCTACACCGCAGGGTGCAGGGAAAATGCACCCCGATATTCTCTCTTGCGACGATTGTCAGCACACATCGGGCATGCTAAAATGCAGGAGAAATCCGCCTAATAAGGGAAAGGACGGTCAAAGATGGTAGTGAAGAGATGTTTACGCGCTAAACTGATGATCCTCCTGGTGATTGTCGTCATCCTGACCCTGGCCTTGCCCCTGTCAGCCTTCGCCCAGTCCCGGGTTCACGTGGTGCAGCGAGGGGACACGCTCTACAGCATTGCCCGGCGCTATGGCACAACCGTTCAGGCCATTATGAACACCAATGGCCTGACCAATCGCAACTTTATCTGGGTGGGGCAGCGCCTGACCATTCCCGGCGCCAGCAGTGGCGGCTCGAGCTCGGGAGGCGGGACAACCTATGGCGGGGTCTATGTCGTGCGGCGAGGCGACACTCTGTACTCGATCGCCCGGCGCTATGGCACGACCGTCCAGGCCATCATGAACGCCAACGGCCTGCGAAACGGCAACTTTATCTGGGTGGGGCAGCGCCTGACCATCCCCGGCGCCAGTAGTAGTGGCGGCGGTTCTAGTTCAGGAGGCGGGACGATCCCCGCCAGCGGATCAGTTCACGTCGTGCGCCGTGGGGAGACACTGGCTGGCATCGCCAGCCGGTACGGAACCACTGTGGCAGCCATCGCTACGCTGAACGGCCTGCGCAATCCCAACCTCATCTATGTCGGCCAGCGCCTGAATATCCCCCAGGGCAGCGGCAGCAGCAGCGGCGGAACGACGCCCCCCGCGAGCAGCGGCAGTGGCAAGTGGATCGACATCGATCTGAGCAGTCAGAGGCTGCGGGCCTATGCAGGCAACACCGTCCTGAGTACGATGGTCGTTTCCACGGGGATCGCCCGCTACCCCACGCCGACCGGTCGCTGGCGGATCTATGCCAAATACCCCAGCATCACCATGTCGGGCCCTGGGTACTATTTGCCCGGCGTGCCCCATTCCATGTTCTTCTACGCAGGCTATGCCATCCACGGCACCTACTGGCACAACAACTTTGGCACACCGATGAGTCATGGCTGCATCAACCTCACCCGCGCCGACGCAGCCTGGCTCTATAGTTGGGCGCCGATCGGTACTCTGGTCGTCATCCACTGGTAGGATCGCGTTCCCTGACCCCCGGCGCCTGCACCGTGCCGGGGGTCTTTTTTCGTGGAGCGCAGCGGCTTGCTTGCCCTGCGCTCCGGCCCGTGCTATACTGCAGATCGAGAGACCGGTTCGAGGCTTTGGCAGGGAAGGCGGAGGTGCAGATGACTGCATGGCATGAGCAGGACGATTTCTGGGAAACTATGCCCATGTTCAGCCCCGAGCATATGGAAGTGGCCCCGGCGGAAGTTGACCAGATCATTTTCTTGTTGGGTCTCCGGCCGGGCGCCGCAGTGCTGGACATCTGCTGCGGAATAGGCCGCCACAGCATCGAATTCGCCCGCCGCGGCTACTCTGTGACCGGCGTCGACCGCACTGCAGCCTACCTGACAAGGGCCAGCGAGGCGGCCGCCGCTCAGAGTCTGCATGTGGAGTGGATCCAGGCCGACGCCCGCGAGTTCGTGCGGGCAGAGGCTTTCGACCTCGCCGTCAATCTCTATACCTCCTTTGGCTACTTTGAGGATGCGGCAGAGAACCGCCGAATGGCCGAGAACATCTTGCACTCTCTCAAGCCAGGCGGTTTCCTGGTGATGGACTTGATGGGCAAGGAGAGGCTGGCTCGCATCTTCACCCCCCGTGACTGGAGGGAGTTGCCCGACGGCTCCCTCTTCCTCCAGGAGCGGACGATCAAGGATGACTGGACCTGGATCGAAAACCGCTGGATCCTGGTCAAAGACGGGCAGCGATGGGACTTTACCCTCGGCCATCATCTCTACGATGGTGCAGGACTCAGGGCACTGCTCCTCGACGCTGGATTCGAGTCGGTCGGCCTCTACGGGGACATGGGTGGCGCGCCCTATGACAACGACGCCCGTCGCTTGGTCGCCGTGGCCTGCAAGGCAGGATCCACACGGGGCAGGTGAGCGACTTTGTTGAGGGCCTCGGATTCGGGCTGATCCTCCAAATCTCGGTGGGACCTGTGTGCATAGCGGTCCTGCACAAAGGCATCGATCAGGGCTTTCGTCACGCTCTCGCCATGGCATGGGGCGCCGCTTCGGTCGACGCCCTGTACATCTTTTTATCCATGGCCGGTGTTTCAGCCCTACTGCAGCTTGAGCCAGCCCGCATTGCCGTAGGGCTGGCAGGAGTCGTGCTGCTGGTAGCCTTTGGCCTCCACTACTTGCTTGCCCCGGCCGGCACAGCCCGGGCCGGGCACCGCAGCGAGTCCCTCCTAAAGAGCTATGCCTATGGCATTGCCCTTACCCTCACCAATCCGCTAACCATCCTCTTCTGGGCCGGGGTCCTGGGAGCGCTGATGTCCACCCGTACCTATGAACAGGCGAGGGGCATGGCTCTCTTTGCCACCGGCTGCGTAACGGCTACGCTGGTTTTTCTGACAGCTGTGGCCCTAGCCGGACACTACCTAGAGCGATTGCTGGACGATCGCCTGGCTCTCTGGCTGAACCGAGCTGTGGGTCTGTTCCTGATCGGCTTTGCCATCAAACTGGGCGCAGACCTTCTCAGAAGAGGATAGGCTCGCAGAGTCAAAGAAGGAGATCGAACCCATGATCGTCAACACACTCACCGACCTGATCGGCGGCACGCCGATGCTCAGGCTCAACCGCCTGGCTGCCGGCCTCGACGCTGAGATCCTGGCCAAGCTAGAGATGTTCAACCCCTACAGCCTCAAGGACCGCCCCGCCCTCTACATCATCGAAGAGGCCGAGCGATCCGGGCAGTTGACCCCTGGCGGCACGATCGTCGAGGCAAGCAGCGGCAACGCGGGCACTGCGCTGACCTACATCGGACGGCTAAAGGGCTACCGGGTCATTGTCTGCATGTCCGAGCTAATGAGTGAAGAGCACAAGCAATTGATGCGCGCGCTGGGAGCTGAGCTCGTGTTGACCCCTGCAGATGCGGGGATCCGCGGGTCGCGGGAAAGGGCCCAGGAAATAGCCGCCTCGCTGCCCAACGCCATCTACACCGAGCAACATCACAATCCGGCAAACACCAGGAGCCACCGCGAGACCACCGCTGAAGAGATATGGCGCGACACGGAAGGCGATGTCGACATCTTTATCCACGGTCTGGGCTCCTGCGGCACCATGAGCGGAGTCGCACAGGTGCTCAAGGCGCGCAAGCCGGCTGTGCGCTGCATCGGCATCGAGCCAGAGGGAGCCGCCCTCATGTCAC
>JBFFCR010000441.1:0-3455 GCA_041559855.1 Anaerolineae bacterium
CCTTACCGCCAACCTCTTTTACGCTACCGATATGGTCGATCGCCTGGAAAAGATCATTCTGCCCGCCCTGCGAGCAGGCTTTGTCGTGCTGACCGACAGGTACATCTATTCCATCGTGGCGCGAGCGCTGGTGCGCGGCGTGGATCCCACCTGGATACGCAACGTGTTCG
Organism: Anaerolineae bacterium; assembly: GCA_041559855.1. Lineage (GTDB taxonomy): Bacteria > Chloroflexota > Anaerolineae > JAAYZQ01 > JAAYZQ01 > JBFFCR01. Next base: position 171 of record JBFFCR010000441.1, read on the forward strand.
GCTTTGCGCTGGTGCCCGACGCGGTCTTTTACCTTCATGCAGATCTGCCGCACTTGATCCCGCGCGTCTTGAACGCCCGTGGCTTTGACTACTGGGAATCGGGCATGGATCACCTGTCCAACCGAGACTACTATGAGGCCTTTGTCGAGTACCAGAGCCGCCTGCTGGCCCAGTTCGAGGCCCTGGTCGAGGAATACCACTTCCATCGTATTGATGCCACGCAGAGCATCCGCGAGGTCTTCCAGGCGCTTACAGCCGAGCTGGAGAAGGTGCTATCAGGTATGAAGCCGATCCCGCTCGCCAGGGCCGAGCGAGAGCTGTCAGAGGCGCGGGCCGGGAACGAGAGCAAGCGCGCGGCCCGCTGACGGGGGAATGGCATCGCCAACGGTCTCCTCGGTCCAGCGGCAGCCAACTCGCAGGCACGCGATGAGGCCAGACTCGGCCGCCGGCAGTTTGTCCGGCAGCACGCATGTGCGGCCGAGGCACACGGGCAGCCCATCTTTGGCTGCCCCCCCATTCTGTGGTAGAATACAGTCAGCAGGTATGCGGTCTGCCAGCGCAGGGGATTCGTGCCCCACTCTCTCACGGGCCGGACTTTCGGCCACCTCAGAAGCGTCCCTGGCAGTGAACCGATCCCTGGCTCAAGCGAACCCGGACACTTGATCAGGCCACCAACCAATTGTGAGTTGAGATGAGCGCCGTTGACGAGGTCAAAGACCGTCTGGATATCGTCGAATTGATCCAGTCCTACGTCCCGCTCAAGAAAGCAGGACGGAACTACAAGGGGCTGTGTCCCTTCCATTCTGAAAAGACCCCGTCCTTTGTCGTCTTTCCGGACACAGGCACGTGGCACTGCTTCGGAGCATGCGGTACCGGCGGCGATGCTTTCTCCTTCATCATGCGGCAAGAGAACCTGGGCTTTGGCGAAGCCCTGCAGATCCTGGCCCAGCGCGCCGGGGTCGAACTGGAGCCACGCAGTCCCCAGGCCGCAGAAGCGGAGAAGCGGCGGGATCTGCTACAACAGATCAACCAGGCGGCAGCGGCGTACTTTCACCACCTGCTCTTCAACAGCGACGAGGCAGCCAGGGCGCGGGCGTATCTGGAGAGGCGCGGACTCGAGCGGGAGACAATCAACCGCTTTCAGGTGGGCTACAGCCTGGATCAATGGGACGGGTTGCTCCGCTACTTGACGAGCAAGGGCTATGCCCTCTCTGATCTGCACGAGGTAGGGCTCATCATCGAGCGCGAGGACAAGAGCGGCTACTATGACCGGTTCCGCGGGAGAATTGTCTTCCCGATACGCGATCACCGGGGCCGGATCCTCGGTTTCGGCGGCCGGGTCATGGGCGACGGCGTGCCCAAGTACCTCAACTCGCCGCAGACACCGCTCTTTGACAAGAGCAGCGTGCTCTTTGGACTGGACCAGGCCAAAGCGGGTATCCGCACCGCGGGAGAGGCCGTGATCGTGGAAGGCTACATGGACGTGCTGATGGCCCACCAACACGGCATCAACAATGTGGTGGCACAGATGGGTACCGCCCTGACGGAGGCACAGCTCAAGCTGTTGAAACGGCACACCCAACGTTTTGTGCTGGCGCTGGATTCAGATGTCGCCGGCGACCAAGCAACCCTGCGCGGTCTCGACGTGGCCCGCCAGGTGATGGACCGCGAGGTCGTCCCTGTGCCTACACCGCAGGGCCTTGTCCGTTTCGAGGAGCGATTGGCCGCCGACATCCGCATTGTTTCTCTGCCGCCTGGGCAGGATCCTGACGAGGTAATCCTCGAGAGCCCATCCCGCTGGGCGAGGTTGATCGCCCAGGCCAAACCGGTGATGGATTACTACTTTGGCGCCCTCACCGCTGGCCTGGACCTGACCACCGCCAGAGGAAAAGCGGACGCCGTGCGTGCGCTGGGGCCTCTCATAGCCGGCATCGGCGACCGCGTACAGCGCACGCACTATTTGCAGCAACTGGCGCGCATGGTCCAGGTCGATGAGCGTTCCCTGTGGGAGCAGATCCGGCAGACCGCGGGCCACCAGGAATCGTCGCGACCGAGGCGCAGCGAGCCGCAGGCCCAGGCTCCCAGCGAAGCGCCATTGGGGCTGGATGCCCATTGTCTCTCGTTCGTGCTTTACCACCCGGCCCTCCTGGGCCCGGCCGACGCGGCGATGGCAGAGGCTGACGAACCGCCGCTAGTAGCAGAGGACCTGAGCCGGCCGGACGATCGGGCCATCCTGACAGCATGGCGCGAGTGGCTGGATAACAACGGCGATGCTGAGGCACGTGGGCCATTCTACGACACGCTGGACGAGGGGCTGCAAGACCGTGTCGATGCCCTGGTCGAGGCCCAGAGGGAACAGCCAGAGGCTCCAGAGGAGCTGCTCCGGGACCAGGTCCTGGATGCAATTGCCCGCCTCCGTCTGCATAACCTCAGGCGGCGAAACCGGGAGCTACAATTCCTACAGGAGGAAGCACAAGCATCGGGCGATCGTGAACTGTACAGAAGCTACGGGCAATCGATCGTCAGACATACCATGAGAATTCGCAGGCTGGAACAGGCGGTGAACAAGCGGTCGATCTCCGGTCGCCGCCAGGACGAGGACGTCGTGCTGCGCGTCCCCGTTGCCAGGCCATAGATGGCGGCAATCGACGGGCTCCGGCCTGCCGGTACCAGGCAATCGCGCCAGAACCCAGATTCAGGTCCGACCAAGTAGGCATGTGATAGCAACTATGACAGACGATCTGTCGCCGGACGTACAAGAAGAAGAAACCGACCTCGATCAGGCCGACAATACCGAATCGGCGGAGGGTGCTTCCCTGCGCAGCTTCTTCCTGGACCTGGATATCGCCACCACCAACGGCGAAGACCAGGAGCCCCAACTGCATGATCTCAGGGCCCTCGAAAAAGAGATGGAAGAAGAGGAGGACGACGAGCCCCTCAACGATCTGAGCAATGTCTTTGATGCAGCCAATGACCCGGTGCGCATGTACCTGCGGGAGATTGGACAGGTCCCTCTGCTAGCAGCAGAGGACGAGGTGAGGCTGGCGAAGGCCATCCTCAAAGGTACTGAGGCTGAGGAGAAACTGTCGTCAAACGGATCCCTTCCTCCTGACGAAAACACCAGGTTGCAACACTCGATACAGCAGGGGATCCAGGCCAGGCGCTCGCTGGCCGAGGCCAACCTGCGCCTCGTGGTCAGCGTCGCCAAACGCTACATGGGCCGTGGCATGTCCCTCCTTGACCTGATCCAGGAAGGAAACATCGGTTTGCTAAAGGCCGTGGAAA
>JBFFCR010000442.1:0-3453 GCA_041559855.1 Anaerolineae bacterium
GGTACCTTCCGCGCCCGTATGGTTCGCCAAGTTGAATACAACCTTGTTGGTGACGCCCTGGCAGGTGATGCCGTAGATGCTATCACCCGAGAGATAGAGGCGAGCCGGAAGACAGTCCAGGGGATTGGTGGTGCCGCTGACCTGGTGCGGTGGCAACTCCCCCCAGCCATCGCCAATGATGTTCCACGGCAGGCTCCAGGGGGCATCGAAACAGCCGGGCACATCAATCCTAAGGCAAAAGTCGTAGGTGCCCGGACTCCACGGGCCGCACTCGGAAGGGATTGTGCCATCGATCTGCCAGTAAACCACATTACCTGTCCCCACTCCGGCTATCGTGTCGACACTGCATCCGGTGGGCGCCATTGGATAGACTGAGAGAACCGACCAATAGTCGGGCAGGTCCACATCGAACCGGTCCATATACTCCAACGAGTCTGGGGAATATACGGTGACATTGAAGCAAAGATCGTAATCAAAGTCGATGGCGTACACGATGGTTGAGGGCGACACGTAGTTGACCGTGGATCCGTCAACGCTTGTGACCCCGGAGGGCACAGGTTGTGAGGAGATGGTGAGACCATCAGGCAGGTGTGACTCGCGATCCAGCATGATGGGCGGTTCCTGAGCTGTGGTGGAGAGAGCCAGCAGACTGCCTAAGAACAAGAACCCCAGCAGGGAGCGAACAATCCGTCCTTTCATATCGATGCAATGCTCCTTTCAACGGTATTGACCTTCCGGCATGACAAGGATTTGACCTGCGGCTGCACGGCCCCTCGGCGGGTGCTTGCGCCTAATCTGGGGCAGTCACGGCGCGACTCTGGCTGGGTTCGATAGACAGGAGGGTGGGGGGTTCTGGTAGCTGTCCTGGACCCCGGAACTCGACAGGATCCATCTTGACCCATTGTAGCCGAGAATGCACGAATGTGCAAGTTTGGATCGCTGAGCCAGGGAGGATGGGTGTATCCCAAGTGACTAGGTGACTTGGCCAGTAGCCACTGTCATCCCGAACTGCAGCAGGATCGGAACGACGTGGAGGTCCTGCACAGGTGAGGGATCTCTCCTCGGGTACGGTGGAGATGCCTCACTTCGCTCTGCTTCGTTCGGCATGACACGATCCTTTGGTGCTCATCTTGTTGGTATCCAGGAATCTGTGATGCACCGGTGAGCATGGCGCCAACTGGGGCATCGCCTTGTGGAGCGAGGTGAAGGGCGGGCGAGGGGCAACCTTCCTGTGGCATTGGGCTGTGGCTGCCGGTGCTGAGGCGTCGGACCGCAACCTTGGCTTCTCAGAATGATAGGTCGTCGCTCAGCAAGTGGGCCAGCACGTCACAGAACCGCTCCAGGTCGGCATTGGAGATTCGGGCCGGATGCCGCATCGGCACGATCCACCTGCCATAGCACGAGAACACGCGGGCGTGGGCCTGGGTGATGGGGGGCGCGGGTTGCTCCAGCAAGCGAGGGAAGAGGACGCGCGCGGCGACGTTGCCCACCGGCACGATGATGCGGGGATCGAGCAACTCTAGCTCTTGCCACAGATAGGGCTGGCAGTTGGCAACCTCGGTGCGGGTAGGGGTGCGGTTGGCAGGCGGATTGCAGCGTACGACGTTCGTGATAAAGCAGCGCAGACGCGGCTGCTCCAGGCGGGGCTCGGTCTCTGCGGACAGCCCCAACTCGATGAGCATCCTTTGGAGCCGCACGCCCGACCGGTCGAGGGTAAAAGGCACGCCGGTGACGTCGCCGCCCCGGTAGCCTGGCGCCTCGCCAACAAACACGACCCGGGCGTCGGCTGCGCCGTACCCGTGCACGATGCAGCTTCGGTTGGCCACAAGCTCCGGGCAGCGGGTGCAGCCCTCGGCGACGCGGATGGACCTCATCCTAGTCCCGGACCAACTGGAAGGCCACTGAGTAGGGGATGCGTTTCAGGTGGCGCACATTGTGGGGCGCCAGCTCCCGCTCTCCCCGTTCGGTGACCGATGGCTCCTTCAGGTCAGTGACGCGCAGGCCGGCTGCCTGAAAAGCGCCATAGTAGTCGCTCAGCGTGCGGTGAAAGAGGAAGAAGGGTGTATCGAACGGGTGCCAGTCCAACGTCTGCACGCCCCGGCTAAAGTACTGGTCCACCATCCAGCGGACCCGGTCCTCGCGGCGTAGCGAATCGGGTGGCTGGCGCAACCAGCCGCTGCCCGGCGTGTGGAAGCAAGGGTGCGAAAAGATGAGCACAGCCACGCCCCCGGGCTTGAGCACGCGGGCGAACTCGCGCACGGCACCCTGATAGTCCCGGGTGTCCATCAGCACGTAATTGCTGGCGATGGCATCGAAACTGGCGTCCTCCAGATAGGGCATGTCGCTGATGCTGCCCCGATGGTAGACAATGTCCAGCGGCTCCTCTGCCTGGTAGCCCATGGCTAGCTCGTAGAAGCGCTGCGAATTCTCCACGCCGATCACACTCGCGCCCCGCCGGGCCAGGATGCGACAGAGATAGCCCTGCCCACAGCCCGCGTCGAGGATACGCAGGCCGGCTACCTCGCCCAGGAGATCGAAGAGGACCTCGTCGCTCTGGTACTTGCGGTTGCTGTCGCCCTCCCGGTCGCAATTGGCGTCCCACAGATCGGCCTTGGCGTCCCAGTTGACCGCCACGTCCTCGTCGGTGAACTGGCTGGCTGGCGTAGGTAGCGGTGGAGGAGGAACCCACCGGGACAGGAATGGCTTGGGCCAAAGATGCAACCGCGCTGCTTCCCACTCCGGACGTTGCTGGTAGGGATGCTCACCGGCGAACTCGGCATAGTCAAGGCCGGGATGCGTGCCGCTGCACAAGGGACAGCGATAGGCGTAGTGATATGCCCATGCCCAGAACTGCCCGACGGTTTCGGTGCGGTCCGGCGAGCAGCGGTAGCAGACAAACTGCTCTGCCTCGTGGCAGTAAAAGGTGGCGTGAAAGTGACTGGCCTCGCCACAGCGCTGGCATACGTAGCGCCAGTGGCGGGCGCAGCGAGGGGTATCGCTTTGTGGATCGAAGGCAGCCTTGCGGAGAAGATAGTTGGCATCAACCGCGTGGATCTGGGCGCAGTAACGGCACGGTATCACTGATCCTCCCCCTCCACTGTCAATCCGAGATTGGCAGGCTGGGCGCCTTGTGCCGCTCCAGCTCCAGAACCAGGGACCGCTCTTCGCTGGAGAGGCGGAAGGCTGTGCTCGTGGGCACCACAACCAGTTCCCCCCCGTGCAAGGACAGCTCGCCGAGTTCGCTTTCAAGCGTAATCTGCCCGGCATGGCAGAGTATCAGGTTATTCTGGCGATCGTTTCGCCGCCAGTCAGCGGTCCCCGCGCACACCGAAAGATTGAAGGCGAAAGTGTCCAGGTCAGCCAGGGTCACCGGCGTGTGGGGATTAAAGATCTGGCGACCCATAGCTGGGACACTGACCTTCTCCAGACGCCCGGCAGCCTTGAGCGCAAAGA
>JBFFCR010000443.1:0-3450 GCA_041559855.1 Anaerolineae bacterium
CGGAAAGGTCGGAACAGCGGGAGCGACGGGATTTGAACCCGCGATCTCCGGCTTGACAGGCCGGCATGTTAACCACTACACTACGCCCCCAGAGCAGCGCAGACTATACCACAACTCTCCACGTTCGTCAAATCGTTGCCGAGCATGTGCTTGTCTCGGGGCAGCCGCCCTGCCTGTCGGGCTCACTAGGCTCGAGGCCGGGTGTCACTGGGCTGTGCCGTCCTACTCTGGCTGGGGCCACTCATCCTCGCCAAAGAGCGCGTGGCGGAATGCCATCCATGGCAGCAGAGCGCACTTGAGCCGCGCCGGACGGACAGAGACCCCCAGCTCCTCCAGAAATTCTGTTTGGCCGAACGATGCCAGCTCCTCGAGGCTGCGGCTCCTGATCGCCTCGGTGAGGATGGAAGCCGCCCCCATGCAGAGGGCACAACCACGCCCGCGGAAGCGCGCATCCACGATGCGACCCGCCTCGACCAGTGCCTCTAAGCTCACCTCGTCGCCACACAACGGGTTGTACTCCTGGGCAGCGAATACCTGCCCCTCCCCGTGCGCATCAGCAGTGGGTTCCAAGCGCCCACGGTTCCGCGGGTGGCGGTAGTGGTCGAGCAAGCGTTCCGTGTACAGTACGCCCACGTCCAGCGCCTCATCCATTGCCGATGGGACCGGTCGTGGCATGGAGCGAGCTGCCCGTGCGACCGTTCTTGACAGCCACCACCTCGGCGATGATGCTCAGAGCTGTCTCCTCGGGGGTACTGCCGCCCAGATCCAAGCCGACCGGGGAGTAGACCCTGTCCAATTGCTCGGGCGTCACGCCCCACTTTGCCATGCGCTCGTAGCGGTGAGCGTGGGTCGAGCGGCTGCCGATGGCGCCGATGTAAGCCGCGCCGGTCTTGAGGGCCGCTGCAAGCGTCGGCTCGTCGATCTTGGGATCGTGGGTAAGCAAGACTACATAGGTGGTGTCGTCGACCCTCAACCCCGCTAGCGCCTCGTCGGGCCAGGCCACCAGCACGCGATCCGCCTCCGGGAAGCGCTCCTCGTTGGCGAATTTGCCCCGGGGATCGACGACGATCACGTGGAAGCCCAGCTCCTTGGCAAAGCGGGCCAACGGAATGGCAATGTGTACGCCCCCAGCGATCAGCAGCACCGGTGGGGGGAGGAAAGGCTCGATGAAGGCGCGAGTGCCAGGTCCAAGCTGGTGGATGGTCCCCCGGTCACTCCGCGTGGCAAGCATCTCACGCACCTGGTCCACGACACGCCCCATCGCCGGCCCCAGAGCGACTCCCTCTGCCGTCAACAGAGCCATGGTTCCCGCCGCCTCCCCCTCGAGATAGGTGACCAGAGCAACCGGCTCCCCCTGCTCCACCCGCTCGCCGAGCACTGCAGGAATGGCAGGATCCAGCATCTGGACAGAGACGTCGATGGTACCGCCGCAGGCAAGCCCTACGTCCCAAATCATGTCTTCCGTGATGCCAAATTGGAGGACGCGAGGAGCCCCACCCGCCAGCAGGTCCATCATCTCCTCATACACTGTCGTCTCTACACAGCCGCCGCTGACTGAACCCGCCATCCTCCCACTGGAGGATACGACCATGCGCGCCCCGACGGGGCGCGGCGCCGAGCCTTCGACCCGGATCACTGTCGCCACCGCGACAAGCTCCCCGTCTGCAGCCCATTCCCCAATCGTTCCGAGAAGATCGATCAAGCCCACACCTCCCCGTCGCGCGCTACTTGACCCAGGTCAACAACCGCAGCCCGCCCCGGCGCTTGATCTGGCGGAAGGTGGCTCCCTGCCCGACCGAGAGCAACACCTGCTGCGCATCGTCTACCACCGTGCCGCTGAGGGCATTCAGGCCAGCGTCGAACAGCACCGGCGAGAGGGGTGTGCTCGGCCCCAGCAACAGCACAAAGGCATCGGGCCGGCACAGGCCCATCAGCTCGTCAAAGGTGTGATTGACCAACGAGGTACCTGTCAGCGCCACCACGTCGGCCTGGGGCAGCAGCTCGGCTGCCTGCTCCGCAGGCAGGTCACCCGGCCCGGGATGCAGTTCCAGCACCCAGCACCGGTCCGCCGCGGCCCGTACGCGATCGTTGAAGGGAAAATGTCCCACGATCGCCACCCGGTGTCCTGAGCCCTGTTCGATGATGATCTGCTCGGCGTTGACCTCGGGCAGCGCTTCTCCACCCACGCCCAGCAGGGCATTCACTGCAGCCATGCCGATGCTCGCCTCCAGGATCCGATCCGAGCGCAGCATTTCGGCCAATTCGCGCCCGCTCAGCGCCATCAACCGCCCAGCCCGGACCACGGGAGGCCACGGCCCGCCCGTCTCGGCCCGGAGCGTTGAGGCCAACCCGCAGCGCGGTGGGTCCGTGTCGAGCACCACGGCGGTCCAAAAGGCGCCGACCAGGATCTGGCGAACAGGCGCATCGCCCTGCAGGCTCTCCAGCAGTTTGTCAATGATCATCATGGCGATCCTCCAATCACACGGGATGCATCAGGCATCAGGCATCATCCCCACCCCGCTCCGCCGCCGTGAGAAAGCCACCCAGCCCCATCGCGGCGATCTCGCGCCGGTCCAGCCGATCGCCAAGCAGGAGACGGGGCAGGACCAGGTCCATCACATTCCGCCTGAGCCCCCGGGCGCACCCCGGCGCACAGAGCACCGGCGCATCAGGCAGATAGGCAAGCGCCAACAGGTTCCCCGGCTCCACCGGCGCCCCAGACAGCGTGGTTTCGGCTCCTGCCATGCGTAGCGCGCGGAGCGTGCTGTCCTCCTCGTTCATCACCGACGTCTGCCCGGCAATGATGACCAGGTCCACCTCCGGCGCCAGGCGGGTGACAGCCTCGACAATGGCCCCCTGCTCCTGGTCCGCGGCCTCCACAATGGCCAGGTCGGCGCGCAAGCCCTCCAGGCGCGTGCGCGTCGGCGGCTCGAAGGTCTGGCAAAGTTTGCCATGGACAGCCGGATCACCGACCAGTAGCAGAGCAACGCGGCGCCCCACTTGGAGAGGACGCACCTCGATCAAGCCCGGTCGCGCCGCAGCAAGTTCCAGAGCGCGGTCCAGGTCGCGGCGCGGAACCGCATAGGGCACGATCTTGAGCGTAGCGACGTTGTCGCTCTCCTGGCTTGGTCCTACCACCGCGTGCTGCCTGCGTGTCGCTACCGCGATGCCCGGCAGCATGTTCAGCTCCAGCAGCCGGTCCGCATCGACCTCTAGCAAGCCATCGGCCGTGGCGCGCAGGTTGACCCGTCCGCCATAGGATAGTGCCGGTACAAGCTCCCCCGTCTGCATCGCCTTCGCCAGCGCGCGGGCTGCCTCGTCCTCGTGGACGTCGTCTTCCTCGAGGATGGCAACCTCAACCACAGAGATCCCCGCCTCTACCAGGCGGGCAAGATGCCCTGCTTCCAGCAACACACCCTTTTTCTGGACTCGTGCACCGCTAGCGTCGGC
>JBFFCR010000444.1:0-3421 GCA_041559855.1 Anaerolineae bacterium
ATGCCATAAAGAGGAGTTTTCACACAGTCTGGCTCGCGATGGACCACAGTCCGTCGCCTCTCTGCTGGACTGTGGTCCAGCAGTAGCGCTACCTCACCGCACCTTCGCTGGACTGTGGTTTAGCAAGAGCATTGGCTGGCGTCAATCTAGCTTGAGCGGCGACCAGTGATCTCCAGTCCATTCGACGATGGCAATGGGCAGGCCCCCGCGCCGGGCGGGCCGCAGCCTGTCGGTTTGGACCATGCCCCCGGTCACTGGCTGGCCGTCGACGGTCCGCACAGAGACGATGCCTGCAGCCAGCAATGCTGAGACCGGCTGCAAGCCGGCCAGTTCCCGCGAATGGCCCACCAGCACGTAGCGACCATCCTCGCCGCTGGCGGCGAGTCCTACAGCAGCCAATGCACCGATGACGCCGTCTTCGTCGCCGCCCAGGCCTTGCAGCAAGAGTCCGTGCTCCGCTGCCAGCGCCCGGGCTTCCTTCTGCGAGACGATCTCGCGCTGGGCGCGCCGCCCAAACTCGCCTACGACGGCAGGCACGGTGTGCGCGATGCACAGGCCGGGATCGCTGCCCGGTTGGAAATCGGCCAGCATCAGTGCGCGTACGCGCTCCAGCAGGGCCGCGGGATCGACATCACCGTCCACGTCCAGCGCGATGGCGGCGCAGCTGTTGTTCTTGGTGCAGGGCACGCGGTCGTCCACCAGCAGTTGGTGGCGCGTCACCCCAAACAGCGGATAGTCGGCAGCCAGCGCGGCTGCGATCTCTCGTGCCAGGTGGCCGGTGCCCCGTGATTCCAGATTGTCAGTATCATCCAGACCGATGAAAAGCATAGGTTGACAGATCCTTCCCCTTGTTCTATACTCGTTTTGGGCAAATGCCCAAAATGGTCCAACATCACGACGGCACGCCTGAGCGTGCCAGAAAGGAGCTTCATATGGGCAAGATATTCGTTCGCGAGCGACGCCACGCCGGGCGCGGCACGGGCCGGCCCCGGTTCGCCATCGTCGCCGTCCAGGGCACCGACCTGAAGGTGTTCAGGTCTCGCGTCCGCCGCGAAGAGCTGGAAGCCATCGCCGCCGAGATCGGCGCCGAGGTGGTTACCCTGCCTCGTGGTGAGCATGCTGGAGAGCCACGGGGCAAGGGTGGCAAGCGCCACCACCATCGCCACCGACGCCAGGAGCGGGACGAGGAGTAGCGTGCCCCGGCCCCGCAAACATCGCCTCCTCGACCGCGCGCCCCTGGATGCGATCTACAAGCCGGCAGGTGTGCCGCTGGACAGTCTGCGCCGTGTCACGCTCCTGCAAGAGGAACTGGAAGCCCTGCGGCTGGCCGACCTGGAAGGCCTGACCCAACAGGATGCGGCCGGTCGCATGGGCATCTCCCGTTCCACCTTTCAGCGCATCGTCACCCGCGCCCGTCGCCAGGTTGCTTTGGCAGTGGCAGGAGGTCACGCCCTCCAGATCGAGGGCGGGACCTTCCAGGTCCGTTCCCATCACCGGCGCGGCCCTCGCCGTCGGGGCTAGAGGGCCTGGCACCCCATCACACACCCCGGTAGATCCTTGTCCCCGGATTCTCCCCGGCCAACGCTCGCGTCAGGCTGCCAGGCTCCCGGCCGTTGACTAGTAGCACGTCGCGCACGCTGCGCGCACGTGCGAGCGCGTGGAGCATGGCCCGCTCCACGGCCAGATCCTCCAGATCCAGAGCCATCAACTCGCTGACCTCGATCTCGGGGATAAAATCGGCGTCCGGCTCCTTCTTGGGATCGGCAGTAAAGAGGCCGCGCTCGTCCTTGACCAAGATGCAGCGCCGGGCACCTACCACCTCGGCGGTCAGGAACGCGCCGCTGTCGGTGCGGTGCGGCGGGATGCGGCCCTGGTCGGCCGGTTCCTCCCACAGGCTGTACGGCGGCATGGCGTGCATCACCGGAATGGCGCCCAGCGCCAGGTAGGCCGGCAGCTTAACCACGTCGTCGTGGCCGATCTTGACCCCACCGTGCGGAGCCAGCAGCAGGGAGAGCATCAGCGCGTTCTGCTCGCTGATGCTGGCGCCCAGCTTGGCCAGCACACCCGTGGGCATGTCCAGGTCCAGGGCGATGCTGTAGGCATGGCGGCTGCGGGTCCCGCCCCCGGTCATCACCAACAGGGCGTGCTCCGCCCGGGCAGCCACGATCTCCTCCAGCAAGGGGAGTACGGCGCTCCGTCCGCGGTCGATGATGCTCTGCCCGCCCAGCTTGATCACGTTCAGGTCGGGCAGCGGGCGAAAGACCGACTCGGTCTCGGTGCCGTGAAGCAAGGTCTTGTCCATCAGCGACTCGGCCATCAGCGGCGTTTCGATGTGCAGCCGCCCGCTCTCGTCTCGTTTCAGGCTCATGGTGTTTTCGCTTTCCTCGCATAGATGTGGCCTACCTGTTTGGCACAAACAGGCCTGCTTGGTCCAGTCAGGCAGGCTCAGCGCAGCCCAGTATAGCGGGGATCACATAGCCCGTCAAACAACTGGGCCAGAGAGGGTTCCAACACGAAACGTTGGCAGCCCCCTCAGAATGCAGGTCTGCTGCATTGTCTCTCGACAGACTCAGCCAACTGAACCTTGTTCATCGCGAGGCGCGCCTTTTGCGCAAGCTCCACTCGTGGAGTCGCGATCCCTACTGGTGAGGGGGAGATCGCTTCACTGCGCTCGCGATGCCAGACTTCTCCACAGCCCTGCCTCAGAATGCACTCTTACTTCACCTGGATCTCGATGACGCCCTTGACCTGCACATTGCTCGAAAAACCGGGCGCGACGATACTAAACCCACCCTGGTTGCGGAAGGAGACGATGCAGTTGACGCAGGCCTGCAACTCGTCCAGGGTCATCTCGGCCGTATTGCCGTCATCGGCGACGAATGTCACCGTCGTCGCGTCCGCGGCGGGGCCGGCCATGTCCAGCAGCGTGTTGAGCGATACCCCAGTATAGGTCTCGGTCTCGCCCTGCTTGTTGGTGGATTCCGCGTCCATGGTCTCCATGGCCCGCACCTCCTCTTCAGCCCAGCCCATCTCCTGGCTGACGCTGCCCGTGATCTTGAGCGCGGCCGGTTCGGGCGGCACAGCTGGCTCCGGGGTTGATCCGCAGGCGACCAACAAGCTGGCCATCAACACGAGAGCAAAGAACTGGCTCCAGACTTTCTTCGACATCACTTCCTCCTCGCTCTCTTGGTTTTGTATGGACTGCGCTTCCAAGCTCGCCGCATACGAGTAGGGCAGCAGCCTATAGGTAGAGAAAAGAAAACGGCGCCTCGAAAAGAAAGCGCCGTGACAGGCAGGTACAGTCCTTGAGCAACGAAAACGGCGTCTCAAGGAGACGCCGCGTCATCGCTGCAAACGGCGCATCCCCTTTCCACAATGGGAGGCGTAACCGTTTCCAGTTACACCCTACCGGCCTCGCGCC
>JBFFCR010000445.1:0-3411 GCA_041559855.1 Anaerolineae bacterium
AGGCGAAAGCCATCGGCAGCGGCCATCGTAAGCCCGCCCTGGTGGAACTGAGCCAGCACGCCGGTCAGGATCGGACGGCTCTCGTCAGTAGCCGCGGCAAAGACCACCTGGTCGATCATGCGCCGGAAGGCCGGCGCCTCCAGGTGCAGGTTGTTCTGCCCGCCGATTGTCTCTGCGGTGGGTACATCCGGGAACTCGCTGGCATCGATCCCCTTGATATTGGCCTCATAGCGAGCGCATTTCAGGTTCAGGGTCTGGGTGCGCTCGGTGAGCTCCATGTCGATCTGGCCTGGGGGCAGCGAGTTGACAAACTCGGTAAGCAGCCGGGCCGGGACCGTGATCCTGCCTTCCTCCTCGACGCGGGCGCCGATCCAACAGTTGACGCCGACCTCCAGGTTGGTGGCAGCCAGGCGCAGGCGGCCGTCGTCACACTCTAACAGGATGTTCGACAGCACCGGCAAGGTGGAACGGGTGGCAACAGCCCGGCCGACGGTGGCGAGTCCCTTGGCCAGATTCTCCTGCAGGCAACTGATCTTCATCGCGACCTCCTTCACGAGCGCAAGTCATTGGGGCGGCCCGTGAGCCTTACTACAACATGCAGTATGCCCGCGGGACGCCTACAGTATACTACAAAACGCCTGGAAGTTCAAGCGGGGCATCCGCTGGTTTGCAGGAAACCAACCACGTTGCATCTCGCCACAGATCCTGTTATTCAGCGATGGTTCCCGATGTCTCACGGGGCTCCCCCAGTCTCCCAATCCAGCAAACACTATATGTAGTTGTTCAGCTCGCGTGCTACCACTACATGTGTACTTGCTCTCAGTAGCCCTCTGTGCTACAAAACGCCTGGAAGCACAGGGCAAGCCAGCGCATTTCCAAGGAAGGCGCTTGTGGCCTCATCAGGCTGCCAGAGCCAGCTTTCCGGCCGTCGCGAGCATCCTTCGACGGACCTTCGGCGTGAGGCCCTTGGCTGAGCTCGGTCGAATCCCCCAGTCGAACGCTCAGGATGCTTCTGCTCGCCATCCGAATCAAAATGCGTTTGTCCTGGCGCATTTCAGCATAGAATATCAGGCTCAAACCACCGGAAGCGGAGGCGGGGGAACAGGCACGGGCCATGCAGAGAATCGCTGAGCCTCGTTTCACCGAGTCCGGCAGACTGAGCAGTGGCTACAGAGCCGAGGCAGCGCCCGATCACCACCGAATGATATGCCTGCGGTAGGGCTCGTCATCCTCCGCAGGCGTGAGCACCAGGTCGCTCTCCATCTGCGCCGGAGTGAGCGTCCCCAGGAATTTGGACAGGTACGGTAAGTTTGCAACCTCGAGGCACCCTGTGGGCGGTTCGGGCACGGCCTGCCTGCACACCTCCTCGAGCGCGCTTATCTGCACCTGCCCCGCATACTCCAGCCCCAGCCGCCCATCATTCTGCCATTTGTGCTCGCCGAGCGCAAAGAGCCCGATTTGGATGTCTTGACCCGCGGTGGCGGTCAGTGACAGGGGGTAGACCGGGGCATCTGTCTCGAAACGCAGGATCAGCGGCGCGACCAGCCCCTCGGTGATGACCTTGCCGTCACTGCTGTGGATCGGATCGACCCGGGCCATAACAAAACACCACCCGCGGCGTACATAGTCGTCAAACACCTGCGTATCCTGGTCATCGAACTGGAAGTCGTTCTCATTGAGCCATTGGATCAGGTCTCCCGCCTCGCCGGTTCTGACCACCCGCACGTCGTAGATGCCAACCTGTTCTTCCTGCATCAGAAAACGGTACCCCTCCCAACTCCCGGGACGGGACATGACAACCCTGGGCCAGACGTAATAGATGGCAGGGACAAACAAGAGGATCGACACCACGGCGATGATCCCTCGGTGGCGTCGGATGAACCGCAAGCTCGGAGAAAAGAACGATGCCAGGCAGGCCAGCAGCAGAATGAGTGCAGTTGGCGTGGCAAAGAGGCAGATAATCGCAACGATGCCCTTGTAGTCTGAAAGCGAGGTCGTTCTCGGCCGCGCTTCCGTCTCGAGCTCCCAAAAGAGGTTCTCTGCCAGATCCGGCTCGATGCTTGCGATCTCTGGCACGGAAGGCACCGGCACGACCCAGCCGAACGCGCCGCTTGCGGAGCTCGACATACGGTACTTGCTCTGCACGACGAGCGTTTCGTGGCTGCCATCGAACATGAGAAGCGCGCGCTGGTAGGGGATCTCGGCTGGGAGCGGCTCAGGCCAGTAGAACATGCCATCGGCGAGCGCAGGGACACTGCCCACGAGCATCGCAGCAAGCACGAGGAGCAGGGCCGCTTTCTTCATTCCGCCCTCCAAGGGGCCGATCGACGTCCGGGCACGGAGGCCGTGTATGGTCTTGCGGCTATCTTTGCCACCGAACCGGTCTACGGTTCAAGCTTGAAATTGTAGATCCCATCCTCGATGGGCCAGCGGGAGCCGCAATCCTGGCAGACCAATGCCTCGATCGATTCAGCCAGGTCGCCTCCGTGGCAGCACGGGCAGCGAAAGAGCTGTGTCACAGGTGCGTCAGGCGCTTGTTTATCATTGGCGCACTGGACGAAGACGCTGGGCGTCAGTTGCCACCAGGCCCCCGTCGGCTGGCAGAGGCCATCCACCGCGGCAAGGGCCTTGGCCGGCACGATCCTCTTGAGCAGCGGCAGGCGAAAGTGGGAGACGGTGCGGGTATGTTTCACGTGAAACATGGCCTCGCGCAGGCGGTCGCGCATCCAGGCCGGGTGAAAGTCGAAATTCATCTCCACGAACTCGACCGGCTCCCGGTCAAAGGGGTTCCACACCTGCTGGCGTAGCGCGTAGCGCAGGATTGCCTTCAGGTGGCGCTTGCTGGCGAACTCGAGCAGGTAGGTTCCGCCGCCAACCAGGACCCGCCCCACCTCGCCCAGCAAGGCGGGCACATCCTCTACATGGTGTATCACGCGCACCATCATGGCCACGTCGATGGCGCTGTCGGCAAAGGGCATGTCATAGAAACTGGCGGCCACGTACACCATCCGCTCGCTGCGCCCGAGTCGGGACTGGGCCTGACGCAACAACGAGGTCGAATAGTCCAGGAGGATCACCTGCTCGTAGCCAGCGTAAAACTCCGAAAGGCGGCCAAACCCGCCCCCGATGTCAATCAGGCGGCCACCCGACGGTGGCAGAAGACGTCTCAGGGCGATCCGCTCTGCCAGGTCCTCATACTCCCGACCCTGGCCCTCCCAGAAATCGGTGCGGTACGTGCTGTCCTCGTAATCACAGATGCGCCGTTCGTGGTCCATGGCCTGCATGGTATCACAGCTTGGAGCGGTTGGCAAGGAGGTGGCCTGCCGCGTAGAGGGCGATCGCATTTGGCATCACGAGACAGCATACGCCGGCTTCCCAGCCGGAGCGAGCACCCAGAGGCGCCCCCCGAGC
>JBFFCR010000446.1:0-3379 GCA_041559855.1 Anaerolineae bacterium
AAGGGTAGGGGGGGCCCTTCGGCTGGTAGTAGTGTCGTCCTGTGTCGACGGATAGGGGTGATGCCGCCCGGTATCACCCCTTTTACTTTGCCTATTGCACGAACCCTTGGTAGAATAGGGCACGTGCCAGAGCATGCAGCGATGCGACTTGCAGGGTGGGCGCGATCCGGAAACCAGAGTGTGGGACCTGCAGCCGCGCGAGATCAGTGGTGAGGAGGTAAACTTGACTGTGGACAAGGTAGACGAACGCCTGGCAAGTTTCTATCTGGGACAGGAGTATGAACTGGCAAAGGGCAAGCTGCTCGAGCAACGCGTGCACTATGACGCTCGCGATCTGACGACGCACGCCGTTTGTCTGGGCATGACTGGTAGCGGCAAGACCGGCCTGGGCGTGATCCTGTTGGAGGAGGCCGCGCTGGACGGCGTCCCCTCCCTGGTAATCGATCCCAAGGGCGATATGACGAACCTGCTCCTGACCTTCCCCGATTTGCGCCCCGAGGACTTTCGACCCTGGGTCAACCCTGACGATGCCCGGCGCAAGGATCTCGATCTGGATACTTATGCGAGCAAGATAGCCGAACAGTGGCGCAACGGTCTGGAGGGAACTGGGCAGGGGCCGGATCGGATCCGGCAACTGAGAGAGTCGGCCGACTTTGCCATCTTTACGCCAGGCAGCAGTGCAGGCCGGCAGTTGAGCATACTGGACACCCTGAAGGCTCCACGCCTGTCCTGGGACACCGATAGCGAGCTATTGCGGGACAAGATCGAGAGCATTGTCTCAGCCTTGCTCGGATTGATCGACGTCGATGCCGACCCGGTCAAAAGCAAGGAGCACATCCTGCTATCCAACATCTTTGAGCACGCCTGGCGCGCAGGGGAGGATCTGGATCTGACCCAGTTGATCCTTCGCGTGCAAAAGCCGCCCTTCTCCCAACTTGGCGTCTTTCCCGTGAATACCTTCTACCCCGAGAAGGAGCGCATGGAATTGGCCATGCTCTTGAACGGACTGATGGCCTCTCCTGCTTTTGCCGACTGGATCCAGGGCCAGCCCATGGAGATAGACCGGTTGCTTTCCGGACCGTCGGGCAAGCCGCAGGTGAGTGTCCTTTACATCGCTCATCTTTCGGATGTGGAGAAGCAATTCTTCACCACGCTGCTGCTGGAGCAGGTGGTGAGCTGGATGCGTGCCCAGAGCGGCACGACGAGTCTGCGTGCACTTGTGTACATGGACGAAGTGTTCGGCTACCTGCCGCCCCATCCGGCGAACCCGCCAACCAAGAAACCCATGCTTACGTTGCTCAAACAGGCGCGGGCCTATGGGCTGGGCCTGATTCTTGCCACGCAGAACCCTGTGGACCTTGACTACAAAGCACTATCGAATGCAGGCACATGGTTCATCGGCCGGATGCAGACCGACCGCGACAAACAGCGCTTGCTGGACGGGCTGGAAGGTGTCGAAGTGGGTGAGGGGGGCACCAGCCGCGCCCAGTTCGATCGCATGATCTCTGCCCTCGCGTCGCGCGTGTTTCTGTTGCACAACGTCCACGAGGACAAGCCGGTGGTGTTCAGCACGCGGTGGGCGATGAGCTACCTGCGTGGTCCGCTGACCCGCAGCCAGGTGCAGCAGTTGGCCGGCCAACAACCGGTGGCGTCGGAACCTGTGGCGACCCCCAGAGGAGCGACCGTTCCTCCTCCGCAGGCGGAACCGGTATCGACTCGCAACGAGGTGCCGCCCCAACTGCCTTCAACGGTCAAGCAGGTCTACTGGCCTGTGCAAGTGTCATTGAAGAAAGCTGTGGCGAACCTGGCGCGTGCTCAGGGCCTGGCGGTGCGTGCCAAAGGTGATACGGAGGGCGCTCTTGCTTATCACCCGTCGCTGGTGGGGCTTGCCGGGTTGCGATTCGCCCACACCAAGAGCCGGCAGACCCACGAGGAAGATGTGGCCTACCTGCTGCCTGTGGAAGAGGATGGCTATGTCCTGGACTGGGCTGAGGGCAAGGTGCGGATCGAGGCGGACGACCTGGAACGGACGCCCGAGCGCGGCGCGACCTTTGCACCCTTGCCCACGGACCTGGGCGCGTCAAAGCGCTATACCGAACTGGCATCTGAATTCAGTGACTACCTGTACTACAACTCGTCGCTAATCCTCCGGTACAATCCACACCTCAAGCTGTACTCCGAGATGGGTGAGAGTGTGGAGGCTTTTCAGCGGCGCTGCCGCAGGGGAGCGGAAGAGGCCCGTGACGCGGAAGCCGAAAAGCTCGAGTCCAAGTACAAGCGCGAGTTGGATAGCCTCAAGAACAAACTTCAGCGCGAAAAGCGTGAGCTGAAAGAGGACAAGATCGAGCATAGCGCCCGCAAAGAAGAGGAATTGCTGTCGGGTGTCGAGTCGGTGTTCGGGCTCCTAACCGGAAGCAGGAGATCCTCGCGGCTCTCTTCCGCCAGTCGCAAGCGCCGCATGACCCGGCAGGCCAAGGCTGACGTCAAGGAGTCTGAGGAAGTTATCAAGGAACTGGAAAAAGAGATTGAGGCGCTGGAGGAAGAAGCCAAGGCCGATCTGGAGGAACTGGACGCCAAGTGGCGCGAGCTGATCGACGAGGTGGAGGAGGTCGAGGTTCGCCCCCGGCGCGCTGATGTGCGCGTGGAGCTCTTTGCACTGGCCTGGCTTCCCTATTGGGAGTTAAGCGTAGGCAAACAGGTGCTCTCGGTGCCCGCTTTTGAAGAGCCCGCGTGATCACGCACCGTGAGCTTGAACAAAGGAGTTAGATGATGAACTACCGGGCACTGGGACGCACGGGCTGGGAGGTTTCGGAAATCAGTTTCGGCGCCTGGGCTATTGGCGGCGCCTGGGGTACAGTGGATGACGATGTGTCGTTGGCGGCGCTGCGAAAGGCCCTCGATGTGGGGGTGAATTTCATCGATACGGCCGACGTGTATGGAGACGGTCGAAGCGAGAAGCTGATCGGGCAGGTGCTGCGCGAGCATAGCGGGGAGCGGATCTATGTTGCCACCAAAGCCGGCCGGCGGCTCTCGCCGCATGTGGCGGATGGGTACACCCGCGACAACCTGACCGCCTTTGTCGAGCGTAGCCTACGCAACCTAGGTGTGGATACGGTGGATCTGGTGCAACTTCACTGCCCGCCCATCGAGGTCTACTACCGGCCCGAGGTCTTTGGGGTGATGGACGATCTTGTGGCACAAGGCAAGCTGCGCCACTACGGCGTCAGTGTGGAAAAGGTGGAAGAGGCGCTCAAGGCCATCGAATTTCCCAACGTAAAGACAGTGCAACTGATCTTCAACATGTTCCGCCAGCGCCCGGCAGAGCTGTTCTTCTCCCAGGCAAAGGATCGGCGCATTGGCATTCTGACCCGCGTGCCGC
>JBFFCR010000447.1:0-3379 GCA_041559855.1 Anaerolineae bacterium
AGAGAAAAAAGACCAGACCCAAAATGAACAGGAGCTGGGCGGCGATGATGACCGGAAGCAACAGAACTGCTGCCGTCAAGTGTATGCGAAAGACCAGGATCAAGCCAAACAACACGACCAGGGCCAGCAGGAAATTCACCAAGCCGGACAGGACATCGGCGATTGGCAAGACCTCCCTTGGGAAATATACCTTCTTGATGAGGTGAGCGTTGCTTACGATAGAGCTCGTGCCGCCCACAACCGTATCAGACAGGAGACTCCACGGAAGGTAGCCGCACATGAAGAACACCGGATAGTCCGGTATGGGGCTTTGCAGCATGAGGCTGAACACCACAGTGAATACGATCGTCATGAGGAGGGGGTTCAGCAGGGACCACAAGATCCCCAGCACCGAGTTCTTGTAGCGGACCTTGAGATCCCGGATGACCAGGTTTCTGACCAGCTCTCGATAACGATAGAGTTCTACGAGTCGATTGATCATCTGCTTCTGTGCCGCGGGCTGATTCGAGCAGAGCATTATAGCACGGCTCGTTTGCGCTGGCAAACCGTGTCATAAGTGTTCAGGATGGTATCGGCCGCATGATCCCAGGTGAATCTCTCCTTGGCAATCTGTCGCAGTCGCCGACCCGTTGAGGCGTGATCATGGTTGGAGAGGCCTTCATGCAGGGCCTGGGCGAGCGACTGTGGGTCCGCAGGTGTTGCATAGATCCCCAATTCACCCAGGTATTCCCTGCTAACCGGCATGTCAAAGGCTACAGTGGGTAGGGCCATAGCCATATAGTTCAGGATCTTGCCGCTGCCCTCGGTGGCCGACAGCTTTGGGGCTACGGCAAGGTCACCAACTGCCAGATAGTCACGTGCCTGCTGATAGGGGATCTTGCCGGTAAATGTGACGTGATCGGCTACCCCCAGGTTGAGTGCCTTTTGCTGGTATTGCTCAACTGCTGGGAACCCCATGATCAAGAAATGGACGTCCTCACGCTGCTGCACAAGGTGGGCTGCGGCCTCCAGCAAGGCATCGGTGCCTTGATAGTCTGCCAGCAGGCCCAAATACACGATCACGCGACGCCCGGCGGCAATCTTCAGGCGCGATTTTCGCTCTGTCAGGGTGGCCTGCTCATCGCTTGCAGGGGGGTAGAATCCTCCTACGTCGACACAATCGGGCACCGTGTGCACCTTATCGGGGCGGCAGCCGAATTCCTTGACCAATACCTGCTTCGCGTTGTGTGAGCTGGTGAGAATGGCCGGCGACCTGCGATCGATGGTCCTCTCCAGCCAGCGGAGAGGGCGGTAGAAGATGCTGTCTCGTCGCAGGAACTGGTGGTCCATCATCTCGCCAGTCAGGCTCCCCTGGAAATCAAAGACCATCGGGATACCCAGCAGGCGGCCAATTACCAGGCCGATGAGAGCACCCTCGTGCATGTGGGCGTGGATCAAGTCTGGACGGCTGCGCAAGGCCGACCGTAACACTGTCCAGAACAGCAAAAAGTCAAAGCCGATCTTGTGAGGTGAGGATCCTACTTCATAGTGCTCTCGAAACGGGATGCTCGGCGTGCGTCGGATGTCGAGCCCCGGAACGTCAGTGCCGTTGCGGTAGGTGCAAACGGTCAGCTCACTGCCCCTGGCCTGCAGGATCTTGGCCTCTTCCAGGATGCGCACCGAGCAACCATAATCGGAGAAAAATGACGTCGGGGCGATCATCAGGATCTTATATGTTTGTTGGGCGGTGCGTTCACCAATTATCATGGCGAGTCTGGCCTATTGCCCGAGTAGGATCGGCGCTCATGCGATGATTCTACCCCAGAGTGAACGCAAATGCAAGGATTCTGGGGGCCTTGCCTATGCCTTCGGCTTTGTCTGCCGGGTGCCTGCTATCGTGATTGACAGCCCATTGCCTTTATGCTACACTTGTGACTGCGCGACTGCCGGATCTTGCGGAGGAGTGAGATGGATTCGAAGGTCATCAACCTCTTTGATGTGGACTCTGTCCCAGGCGGGCAGGGCCCCGTATTCTCCCTGGAAAGCCTCGACCTCGACTGCAACTTTCTGAGATTCGACAATGGAGAAGGGGTGCCTCTGCACATCAACGCGCAGGTGGATGTGGCAGGCGTCGTTCTGGAAGGCGAGGGTTTTTTGCAGGTAGATGGTCAGCAGCACCTGTTGACCGAAGGCGATTTCTTCTATGTGCCCAAGGGTGCGGCACGTAAACTTCGAAGTGGCGGCGGGCCGTTTTCGTATTTGACTTTCCATGCGCGGAGGCCGTGTCTCGTGCCCGATGGATGAAAACATGGGTCTCGCCAAGTCGACCGCCACACCTCAACAGCGGAAAGGACACTCAACCCCCGGTCAATACAGCAGCCGGGGCTTGCCCTTGGCCGATGCTCCCGGAAGATGATAAGCAATGCCTGATATAGTCGCGCTGGGCGATGTAAATGTAGACATAATCGCACACTTCGCCTCATACCCTGGCAAGGGAGAGGACGCCCTGGCCTACTCGACCGAGTTCCATTGCGGCGGATCAGCGGCTAACACGGCCATGGCTTTGGCCCGTATTGGGTTGGATGTGGTGTTGCTCTCTCGTGTCGGCCCTGACCCACTGGCCGCAAGGGCAGTCGGTAGTCTCAGCGAAGCCGGCGTCCTTCTCACGGGCCTGCAGCGCGATCCTGCTGCGATGACTGGCCTGATGTATGTGATCGTCACCCCGGATGGTGAGCGCACGATCCTCGGTCATCGGGGGGCCAATGTCTTGACCGATCCCAACCTGATTGGCGAGGAACAGATCCGGGACGCCAAGCTGCTTCATTTGTCGGGATATGCCCTGTTGGCAGAGCCGCAGCGCAGCGCTGCCTTGCTGGCGCTGGAGATGGCCTGTCGCCACGGACTGACAGTGGCCCTGGATCCGGGCATGTCTGTTCATCAGGCTGCCTTGAACGAGATGCGCGCCCTGTTCCCCGTGATCGACATCCTGCTACCCAACTTGCCCGAGGCACAGGCACTGACCGGCGCCGTCTCCCCTGAGGCCTGCCTCCAGGCCCTGCTGGCTGAAGGGATTCGGCTCGTGGCCCTGAAGCTGGGCGTGCACGGCTGTCTGATCGGGGACGCGGAGGGATCTGCCCACATACCTGGTTTTTCCGTCGAGACCCGGGATACGACTGGGGCGGGAGACTTTTACGCTGCCGGCTTTATCGCTGGATACCTGGGAGGGCTAGATCTGCGCGGCGCGGCCATATTGGGCAACGCGATGGGCGCTGTGGCGTCCGCGCGAGTGGGTGCTGGGACGTCGGGCCTGAGGGCCGGTGAGGTGCTGGCTCTGTTGCGCGATCCTCGCCAGGCACCGGTCCGCAGTGAGCGCGCCGAGGTCGTACGGCAAGTGATCGAC
>JBFFCR010000448.1:0-3362 GCA_041559855.1 Anaerolineae bacterium
CTCTGGAGCAGTTTCAACACTGGACCACAAATCCTGCCTATCGCCCCGATCTCTGGCACATCGCCTGGGACACCGCGAAGGACGAGCCGGCTGGCATCTGCCTGAACGAGATTTCGCCCGAGCACAACAACCGCGTGGGCCGCCAGGAGGGTTGGGTCGAAGTGTTGGGCGTCCGCCGGCCCTACCGGAACCAGGGCCTGGGCCGGGCGCTGCTGCTGGCAGGTATGAAGGCCCTGCAGGCTGAAGGAATGCAATGGGCCATGCTCGGCGTGGATACGGAGAACCTGACCGGCGCGCTACGCCTGTACGAGGGGGCCGGCTTCCGTCCGGCGAAACAGGGCGCTGTGTTCCGAAAGGTGATGCGTTCGTAGCCGCCTCAGGGTTGCTGCGAGCTGTCCGGCCCCGCGGCGACGGCTCTCTGCCGGACGATCTCATAGACCAGGGCCGCGGTGGCTGCAGCGACGTTGAGGGAAGTGGCCCGTCCAGTCATAGGAAGGCGCACCCGGAGGTCGGCGCTATCGCGGACAGGCTGCGGCAGGCCGTGGCGCTCGCTGCCCACCAGGAGCACCACAGGACGGCGATAGTCTGCCTCGTAGTGGATCTGAGCAGCGTGGGCGGAGGATGCCACCACCAGCGACGGGAAGCCCTCCGCCCGCATGTCTCCATACCAGCGATCCAGAGCAGCCCCATCCGCCAGGCGCACCATGGGCAGGGCAAATAGGGATCCCATCGTAGCCCGCACCGTCTGCGGATCGTATAGGTCCACGGAGGGTTCCACCACGACGACGGCGGTGGCACCTGCGGCGTCGGCGGTGCGGATGATGGTGCCCAGGTTGCCCGGATCGCGCAGTTGGTAAGCGACAATCACCAACAAGTCGTCCGGCAAGGGAATGTCCGCGAGCGAAAGGTCCTGGACTCGCACCGCGGCGGCAATCCCCTTCGGCTCGTCCCGCAGGGAGAGCGTGCGGAATAGATCACCGGAGATGGCCAGGTGCTGGCCCGGATCGACGCGCTCCAGCAGCGCCTGTGCCCGCTCGCTGACCAGCAACTCGGGGGCATAGACAAGGGTCTCGACCGGCGCACCGCTGGTCAGCGCCTCCTCCACGATGCGGATGCCCTCGATAAGGAAGCGACCCTCTCGCTGGCGGTACTTGCGCAGGCGCAGGGAGCGCAGGGCCTTGAACCGGGGATTCTGGGCGCTGGTGATCAGTGAAATCCGCTCGGTCACCGCTTCCGCCAGAAGTCTATTCTACCTGCCAGCCTGGAGACCATTGATGGCCGGATCGGTGCACTCGCAAGCGGTCCGCTGCTGACCCTCTCGCAAGGCAGTGCCATCGTATTCGGCACCGGAGGAGTAGAACTGCCAGCCTGAGAGGATCAGGGGCAGCGGCCCATCGGCCGCGATCCACTCGCCGTTGTACTTGCGCGCAAAATGAAGATGGGTGGACTCGGAAAAGCCACCCTCGCAGGAGGGATGGCCGATGCGATCGCCCACCTTCACCCGCGTGTCCACCGGCACACGGCCCTGGTCGGCGATGTGCAGATAGAATAGAACCCAGCCGGTCTCCTCGTACCCGTCGCCGTCCAGATCGATCATCACTTCGCCATCTTGGCTATGGATGACCAGCCCCGGTGCAGCAGCGGTTGCCCACGCCGATGCTGCCTGGCAGCCCAGATAGCCCTCGTCAGGCACGGCGTCGATGGCTGCCCATGCGCTGCCCTCGTTCCAGCCTCCGTGGGGGCCGCCGGTATAGAACCAGAGCTCACCCTCAGACCAGGGGAGGGCCAAGGTCAGGTTGGCGGTGTTCGCCGGGACCAACGGTGTGATAGCATACTGCTCCGGATCACCGAACAGCTTGCGATAGGTCTCGGCAAAGCTGCCCGCTCCATTACCGACCAGCACCTCCCATTCGCTCCTGCTAGTATCCAGCGAGTAAAAATACTGCAGCCCCGCCGTGGCAGCATTCAGGCTGGGCGCGTAGCGGGTAGCCGTCCCATCCCCCCAGATCTTGAGGGCCATGCCTCTTCCGCGCCAGTCATAATACCCCTCGTTGAGTTTGTCAGCCGCCCAGGCCAATTGTTGATGAAAGGTGGTCCAGCCCCCGTTCCTGCTGCCCAGTCCAGGCCCAAAGGGACTGGGATCGGTCACCCAGCCACTCTCACGCTCTACCACTGCCAGCAGCAGCCGCGGTCCGACGCTGTAATGGTGCGCTACCAGATTCACGATCTCGGGGCCGCTAAGCATCTGTCCCTCGACGTTCTCCTGGTAGAAGGAAAGGTACCCACCTTGCCGGGCACAGAACACAGCGATGTCAAAGTCCAAATAGGCAGGACTGTTGACAAACTCGCTATTGGGCAACAGGGTCAGGGAGGAGCCGACGTCGATGCTGGTAGATGGGATCTGAAGTTGCTGCCCGACCTGAAGAGCGTTGGGGTTGGTGATCCCATTGACCCGGATCAGCTCTTCCACATCGCAACCATAGCGGTCTGCAACAGCATAGAGGGTATCGCCGGCCTTGACCACATAGACCTGAGGTGGTGGGCTCGGCTCTGGCATCGAACCGGCGTCCGAAAGGCCGGATGCGCTCGATCCCTCGGCGGCGCCTGTACCAGCCTCTATCACGGCTTGGGGGGAAGCTTGCTGGTCTCCAGGTGCACCGGGCGCACTGGTGGGGTCCTCCTTGCGCGAACAGCCCCCAAGCAGGATGACCAACAGTAAAACGGACAGTATTGCAAGTACTCGCTTGATCTGAGTCACAATACCTGCTCAAGCTCCATAAAGCATTTGCAGCCTCATTATACCACAAGAGAAGGATAGAAGACAAGAACAGCAGCGGTCTGGTTGGGAAGACATCTCCGGGGCAATCCTTTTGACAGAAGTGGGCCGGTATGTTAGACTTCTGCCACATTGACGGCATTCCGTGATGGTCCTATGCCCAGCCGGCAGAGAGCCCGTTGCTCGCGACGGCCTATGATCCGGCGCGATGGCGCCCCGCACACGCGGGTGGAATGCCTGGAATCTATGGCCTGATGATGATCGAGCTGTTGCCAAGACTGCCGCTCTATTGGAGCTTCTACCACCTGGGCTGGCCCAAGATGCTGCCCTTTAGCATCGTGGTCAGCGCCAGCTATCGCTGCAACAGCAAGTGCAAAACCTGCGACGTGTGGCGCAAGTCCAGTGATGAACTGACCGCTGAGGAGTGGCGGCGGGTCTTTGCCAACCTGGGACACGCGCCCTTTTACCTCACCTTCACCGGAGGCGAGCCATTTCTGCGCCCGGACCTGCACGAGATGGTGATCTCCGGGGCAGAGCTCTGTCGCCCGGGTGTGATCACCATCCCCACCAACGGCCTGCTGACCAA
>JBFFCR010000449.1:0-3361 GCA_041559855.1 Anaerolineae bacterium
GGCATTCCGTGCTCGACATCGAGTACACACTCTGGCCCGCGTGCGACATCCCGGCGATGATCGCCGAGGTCAAGGAAGCGGTCCTGTGGCTCAAAGAGCACGGCCAAGAGTATGGGGTGGATCCAGAGCGGCTCGTGCTCATGGGCGGTTCGGCGGGGGCGCACCTCGCCCTGCTGGCGGCCTACACACCGGGGCACCCGGCCCTGCCACCCTTGTCGCGGAAAGGTGATGACTCTGTCCGGGGTGTAGTCGCCTTCTATCCGCCCACTGATTTCACGGCGCTTCACCAGCCCCTCGCGCAAGCGCAGTCTGAGGAGGAGACACCGTCACCGGACCCCCTGGACAGGCTGTCCGAGGCCTTCTTCGGCTTGATTTTCAAGCTTCACGGGAATGACCTCGATTGCGAGGTCTCGTTTCGCGACTTTATCCCGGCCATCATGGGCGGGGGGCCGGACGAAATCCCGGAGACGTACCAACTCCTGTCGCCCGTGCACCACGTGAGTCCGCACTGTCCACCTACCCTGCTGCTGCAAGGAACCGACGACATCTTTGGTCTGGCGCCTGCAGTGCGCCGCCTGCAGCGAGAGCTGCGAGGCGCGGGCGCGACCTCCATCCTGGTCGAGTTCCCCCACACAGAGCATGCCTTCGACCTGGTCCTGCCGCAGGTCTCACCGTTGGCCCAGGCTGCCACCTACGACGTCGAGCGCTTCCTGGCGCTGCTGGTCTGAGTGTAGGGTCACGAGGACGGTGCCATGAAGGAGCTTGATCCGAGCCGTGTCACGATCGCCGGGGGATTCTGGGAACCTCGCCTGACGATGGTGGCCCGCCAGGCAATCCCGCATCAATGGGAGCAACTGGAGAAGAGCGGTTCGATCGACAACTTCCGGGTGCTTGCCCTCGGAAAGCAGGTCTTGCGCGAGGGCTGGTTCTTTGCCGACTCGGACGCCTACAAGTGGCTGGACGCCGCCGCCCGTGCATATGCAATCGAGCCGTCCGATGAGCTCGCCCAACAGATGGATGCCTTCATTGAGCTGCTCGCCGCGGCGCAGGACGAGGACGGCTACCTGTACACATACAACCAGATCCACTTTCCCGGCGTGCGCTGGACCAATCTCCAGATCGAGCACGAGCTCTACTGCCACGGGCATCTGATCGAGGCCGGGGTTTCCCATTTCCAGGCTACGGGCTACCGCCATTTGCTGGCCGTCGCCGAGAAGGCTGCCGGCCTCTTGACGCGCGAGTTCCTGGGAAGGGGCCCGGAGCACACCCCGGGGCATCAAGAGATCGAGGCTGCCCTTATTCGCCTGCACCGCGCCACCGGCAAGGCAGAGTATCTATCCCTTGCCGAGCAGTTCATCGAGCAGCGCGGGCGCGTCAGGCCGTTCGCCCCTCTGATCTTCCGCCAGAACCAGGCAGTAGGCCGCCGCGCCGCACTGGTGAGCGCGATGCGGGACGAGTACCTGCGGGAGCATCCGCAGCACGCAGCCGTCCAACTGCCGGCAGGGAACACGGCCAGAAAGCCGCCGGGCATTCAGCTGCGCTATCTCCTGAGCGCTCTGTCAGGCAAGTACTTTCAGCAACACCGCCCGGTACGGGATCAGACCACCCCCGTGGGCCATGCCGTGCGATTTGCGTACCTGGAGACGGCCACAGCCATGCTCTGCCAGGAGCGAGGCGACAGCACCCTTCTGCCTGCCCTGGAGCGGTCCTGGGAGCGGATGGTCAACCGGCGCATGTACGTCACCGGCGGGATCGGCTCGCTGCCCACGATCGAGGGCTTTGGCCGCGACTATGAGCTGCACCCAGAATACGCCTATGCCGAGACCTGCGCTGCCCTCGGCTGCATGTTCTGGAACTGGGAGATGACACAGCTCACAGGCCAGGCCAGGTACGCGGACCTGTTCGAGTGGCAGCTCTACAATGCCGCGTCGGTGGGCATGGGCCTGGAAGGCAGGTCCTATCTCTACAACAACCCTCTCGCTTGCCGCGGCGGGATCTCACGGCGGAGTTGGTACCAGGTTCCCTGCTGCCCCTCCAACCTGGCGCGGACCTGGGCGGCCCTTGGCAAGTATCTCTATACCGAGGCGCCTGGAGACCTGTGGGTGCACCAATACGTTAGCAGCGAGGCCCTGGTTGATGCAAAGGGGCCAGTGGGGATCAAGGTGGAGTCAGGCCTGCCCTGGGACGGCAACGTGGCGATCCACCTCTCTCCCCAGGCGTCCGCCGCCTTCAGCCTGCACCTGCGCATGCCAAGCTGGGCCGAGCAGGTTCGGTTGCGGGTGAACGGGCAGGAGATCGAGATGGCAGTGCCGGCGGCGTCCGCCGGCGGGACCGGAGAACCTGCCTCCGGATACGCCCCGCAGCAGGCGACCTATCTCCCGCTGGCGCGAACCTGGTCTGCGGGAGACTTGATCGAGATCGAGTTCCAGATGCCGGTGGCTGTACGCATGGCCCACCGCAAGGTCAGGAGCGTGCGCGGTCGCGTGGCCCTGACTCGCGGCCCGCTGGTATACTGCTTGGAGAGCGTGGACAACCCGGGGCTGGACCTGTTCGAGACCAGGATCGACCCATCCTCAGTGCGACCCGAATTCGACCCCGATCGATTGGGCGGAATCTGGGTTCTGCGAGGCGAGACGAGGCAGGGACAGCCATTCACCGCCATACCCTATGCCCTTTGGGCCAACCGCGGCGAATCCCAAATGGTGGTGTGGATGAGAGTATAGGAGGCAATGTCGTGAGTGAACGGGTAGGATTTATCGGTTTGGGTATCATGGGCCAGGGCATGGCTCGCAATCTGCTCAAGGCTGGATTCGACCTGACGGTCTGGAACCGCACCGCAAGCAAGGCAGACCCTCTGGTGAGCGAGGGAGCCAAACGGGCCGGCAATCCGGCAGAACTGGCAGCGCAGTGTGATATCATCATCATTTGCGTCAGCGACACGCCCGACGTGGAAGCTGTGCTATTCGGGGACAACGGCGTGTCCCGCAGCGCGCGCCCCGGTTCCCTCGTCGTGGACTGCAGCACCATCAGCCCCATCAAGACGCAGCAGTTCGCGGTGACGCTCAGCGAAAAGGGCGTCCACATGCTCGACGCGCCCATCAGCGGGGGCAGCGAGGGAGCGGCGCGTGGCACGCTCAGCATCATGGTCGGCGGCAAAGCCGAGCAGGTTGCGCGGGCCATGCCCTACCTGGAGGCCATGGGCAAGAGCATCACCCACGTTGGCGGCAGCGGCGCGGGGCAGATGGTCAAGCTGGTCAACCAGATCCTCGTGGCGAATAGCATGTTGGCTCTCGGAGAGGCGATGTTGTTTGCTCAAGCAGGCGGGCTCGACCTGGAAAAGACGCTGCAAGCAGTCGAGGGA
>JBFFCR010000450.1:0-3328 GCA_041559855.1 Anaerolineae bacterium
CATTTCCCGCCGCATCAAAAGCGACAACATGCACCAGATGCGATTCGGTGTAGCCCACAGTGCTGGAAATGACCTGGAAACCGCTTTCCCAGGTCTGGGTGATAACCTTCCCGTCCTCGCTCACCTCTACCCAAGTGACGAGCACTTCCTCGATCACCCACGAGCCATCGGGATTGGTGTAAACGAGAGTTTCAGTGATGGGCTGCATGTTCGGGTCCAGCGTCAGGTCCTGCATTGAAAGGACCCATTTGACGGCGTACGGCTCTACCACGGTAAAGTCCACGAGCTCGTTGTCCAGGTAGATCTCTACCCTGTCGATCTGTACGTTGTCGCTCACATCAGCGGCGAGGTTGGCCCACTCGTCGGCAGCCTCCACCTGGTACACACGCCCGGGCCAGGGGTAGCTGACAGCGGCCTCCGGCGGAGTGTTGTCCACCGTCACATAGATGGTCGCCCGCCGGAAGCTCTGGCTGTTGTCGACCACCGTGAGTTGCAGGGTATACAGCCCGTCCTTCAGCCCGCGAACATCCCAGTACTCAAGAACATACTGATCCACCTGATTGTAGTGATCACCGCCGATCTGGCTCCAGGCTGACGGATTCAGCCCCTCGCCAAACTCCAACCGGTAGAAGGCAAAGTCGCCTGAGCGAGCATTGCCAACGACAGGCACGATCTCCCGCACGTGACCACCGAGCGTTGGATCCAGGATCACCACCTCGCCGCCTTCGGGGCTACATCCATAGATCTCGTCGCGCTGCGTGGGGGGCTGTGGAATGCCCTGCTCGCGCACCCAGTCGGCTGCTTCCGGTGGATAGACCTCATAGACCCGCTCCTCGACCAGTTCAGGCGGCGTGCAGGCTGTTGCCAGCTTGCCGGATACCCGGTTGACCCGCTCCACCCGGTGCACGTTGCAGTACTCGGCTGGCTCGGTTCCCTCGATAAAGAGGGCATTGATCCGGTTGGGGCAGTGCTCCGTGGGCAGCAGACCAGAGATGGCGCACACTTCCACATTGGTCATGCCGGGAGGCCTCTCGAATGTCTCCACCAGCGTTCCCAGCAGCCGCTCAGCGTATCCCTCGTTATAGATCCGCTCCATCACATTATGCCAGATGGGTCCTGCCCCCCGCGAACTCGATACCCCCTCCATGGGCGTGTTGTCGTTGTTCCCCACCCAGACGCCGGTGACGATCTGAGGCGTGTACCCGATGGTCCAAACGTCGCGAAAGTCAGTTGTCGTGCCCGTCTTGGCAGCGGCCGGTCGACTCAATCGCAGTGCACTGTTCGAGCCAAAGGCCGCTGCCCGGGCGTTGTTGTCCGAGAGGACGTTTGTCAGCAGAAACGCCTCCTGCGGCGAGAGCTCGCGCCCATCGGCCAGAACAACCGTGCGCGCCTGAGGCTGCTTGTACTCGTCCAGCACCTGGCCGTTGGTGTCCTCTACCCGCAGGATGGAGACGGGGTCCAGCTCGCGATAGCCAGGGCGCGCCAGCTTGGTAGGCTGGCCCATCATTACGCCGCCATTGGCAAAGACGCTGTAGGCATAGACCATATCCAGCAACCACACCTCACCGCCACCCAGCGTGAGGCTCAATCCATAGTAATCCAGGTCCTGGCTGAGGGTATTGAGACCCACGGCATGGGAAGTGCGAATGACGTTCCCCACGCCCACAAGGTTCAGAACCTTGACGGCGGGGATGTTGTACGATCGCGCCAGTGCAGTGCGAAAGCTCTGCGAGCCGTGATACTTGCGGTCATAATTCTCCGGGCAGTAGGGCGGGTTTGGGTAGTCGTCAAAGCAGGAGTGGACGTCCATCACCATCTCGGCTGCTGTGTGACCCTGGTGAAAAGCCGTTATATAGCTGAACGGCTTGAACGATGACCCCGGCTGCCGCGGCGCAGTGGCCACGTTGACATTCCCGTCAATCTCTTCATTCCAATAGTCGATGCTGCCGACCATGGCCAAGATCTCGCCAGTGCGGGCGCGCGTCACCACCACAGCTGCGTTGGTGACATCCTTGCCCTGTTCCTGCAAGGCGGCGACCTGTGCCCTTGCCTCTTCCTCGGCGATCCGTTGGATATCCAGATCCACCGTCGTGTATACTCGCAGCCCTCCGCGGTACAACAGCTCAGCCCCGTACAGGTCTTCTAGTTGCTTGCGAACGTACATGGCAAAGTGAGGCGCGACGATATCGTACCGTTTCAGCACAGAGCTGCGGATCTCGAGATTCTCGGCGTACGCCGCAGCCGCCTCGGTCTGGGTGATATAGCCCTCATCGGCCAACCGGACCAGCGCAATCTTTTGCCGCTCCTTGGCAATGTCCGGGTTGTCGATGGGGTTCATGGCTGGATACTGCACGATGGGCGCCAGCATGGCGCACTCTGCCAGCGTAAGCTCCTGGGCGTGTTTGCCAAAGTACACCTGAGCGGCAGCCTCCACGCCGATCGCCCAGTTGCCATAGTAGTTCGTGTTCAGGTACCACTCCAGGATCTGGTCTTTCGAGTAGAGCCGCGAGATCTCCATGGCCAGGATCGCCTCTCTGATCTTGCGGGCATACGATATCTCGTACCGCTCCTCCTCAGGGATAAGGATGTTCTTCACCAACTGAACGGTGATCGAGCTGCCGCCCTGAACACCTTGCCCTTGCAGATTGAGCAGAAACGCACGGGCGATACCCTGAGGATCAATGCCGATGTTGCTGTAGAAGGTCTTGTCCTCGAGCGCGATGGTAGCATTGCGAAAGTGCTCGGGGATTTGCTCCAAAGGCAAGAGGGTACGATCGCCGCGCCGGGGATCGATCACCTCCATCAGCAATACCTTGCCCGTCCGATCGTAGATCTTGGTCGTCTCGAACGTCTCCTGGCGAGTGACAATCTCATTGGGATCCGGTAGGTCTTTGGCATAGTGCGCATATACGCCGACCACCGTACCCACGCCAGCTACCGCAATGGCGAGACTGCCGATCAACAGGATCGCAAGTAGGCCCACAGTCACCTGAAGGACGATCTTGCCTACTCCCCCCTTGGCTTGCTTGCGGCGTTCCCGCCGCTGGCGCAACACCAGCAACCTTTCTTGACCGTTGTTCATACCCCTACTCCCATGCCCAGCCTCTGCCCAGGGCGGTCGCACTCACCTCAGACGCCCGCAACACGCACGACCCATCCACCCCTCAAGCAACCTGAGCTTGTCGAAGGATACGCCTGCCGAGCCGGGCCTCCTGAAGCTGGACTAGTGGCAATTGCGACCCGCACGTCTGGACAGCCATCCCCACGATCAGGCACAATCGTACGAGAAAGGGGCAGCCGACCGCCAGGCGGTCTTCTCCCCCTTTTC
>JBFFCR010000451.1:0-3327 GCA_041559855.1 Anaerolineae bacterium
GGTATGGAGGCAGTAAGCGTGGTTGGAGAAGCAGAGGTACGCAAAGCACTAGAAGGGGTAATGGACCCGGAGTTGCACAAGAGCCTCATAGAGTTGGGCATGATTCGCGATGTGCAGATTGAGGGGAGCCAGGTTGGGATCACACTGGCCTTGACAACGCTGGGCTGCCCGCTGAAGGGACAGATAGCGTCCGACGTACGGGCCGCGGTCGGCGCGCTGGCAGGGGTCGAGGATGTTGTGGTCGATCTGGCGGAAATGACCGACGAGGAGAAACGCCGTATTGGCATCGGTATGCCGCAGCAGGACAAGGGGACCGCTGAGGATCTCAACGAAATCCGGCACGTGATCGCTGTGATGAGCGGCAAGGGCGGAGTAGGCAAGTCCCTGGTCAGCGGGCTGCTTGCTGTGGCGCTTCGCCGTGCGGGACAAGAGGTGGGGATTCTGGATGCAGACATCACGGGGCCGAGCATTCCCAAGATGTTCTTCCCGAATGGGGCACGGCTGGGCACAAGTCCCATGGGGCCAACACCTCCGCTGAGCAGGACGGGCATCAAGGTCATGTCGATCAACCTGCTGGTTGAGGCCGAGGACACGGCCGTAATCTGGCGCGGGCCGCTGATCAGCGGGGCGATCAAGCAGTTCTGGGGAGACGTTTTCTGGGGCAAGCTGGATACCTTGATCGTTGACCTGCCGCCAGGCACCTCTGATGCATCGCTCACGGTGATGCAATCGCTGCCTATCTCGGGCATCGTGCTGGTAAGCTCGCCGCAGGGGCTGGCGGGTATGGTGGTGCGCAAGGCTGCCCGCATGGCTCAGCAGCTAGAGGTTCCCATGCTCGGGCTGGTCGAGAATCTGAGCTACTTCGAATGCCCGGACACGGGCAAACGATATGACATCTTTGGACCGAGTCACGCCAAAGACACGGCACGACAGATTGGAACTCCGTTCCTGGGCCGGCTCCCCATTGATCCTGAGGTCGCCAAGTTGAGCGACACGGGGCTGATCGAGGACTATGCGGCAGATGCTTTTGCGCCCATTGCCCAGGACCTGGCGAATCGGGTCCCGCAGGCGCGGCGTCCCATGTTCTTGAATGTGTAGTGCTCCTGGTGACGGGCAGAACCTCCGGCAAGAATTGGGCGGCCCCGATGGATGAGACACACCGTGCAAGTCTCTAGGCGAGTCTGGTGGGGCCTAGGGCTCCTGATGGCCGTCGGTATCGTGGTGATGCTGGCGGCCATTGCGGGCGGGGGCTCTGACTCCGGCGATGGCGCTACCCTGGCTGTTGGGGAGAGCGAGATCCTGCGGGCTCGTGTAGTGCAAGTACTCGAAGAGGGATTGCTGGAGCAGGGAGACGTCTCACAGCCGTACCAGCTTCTCCAGCTGGAGATCACGCAAGGCGCGCTGTCAGGCAAGGAGCTAGTAGTCGAACACGGTTCGATGATCTTTACCAACGAGTCGCGGCTGTTCCGCAAGGGCGACCGGGTACTGGTGGAACGCACACGCACTTTGGACGGCAGCGATCTCTTCCAGGTGACCGACTATGTGCGGTCTGCTCCTCTGTTGTGGCTGACGCTCCTGTTCGTCGCTGCTACAGTTCTTCTCAATGGTTGGCAGGGTTTCCGCTCGCTCCTGGGCATGGGCGTGAGCGTGGTGGTGGTGATCGCGTTCATTGTCCCGCAGATACTGGCAGGAAGAGATCCCGTGGTCATCGCCGTATTGGGTTCGGTGCTGATGATGGGGATCAGCCTGTACCTGGTCTATGGCTGGAACCGGAAGACACACGTTGCTGTGGCAGGGTTGCTGGTGAGTCTGGTCGTGACCGGGCTCCTCTCTGTCCTGGCAGTGAACTGGACCCGGCTGTCGGGATTTGGGGCCGAGGAGGCGAGCTTCTTGCAGTTGGCAGGGGTGCAGCTTGACACCCGCGGTCTATTGTTGGCAGGCATCATCATCGGTACGCTAGGCGCGCTGGACGACATCGCTATCGGCCAGTCGTCCACGATCTTTGAACTGGGCAAGGCGAATCCCAGTTTGACGGCGCGTGGGCTCTTTGGGCACGGCATGGTGGTCGGAAGGGATCACATTGCAGCCATGGTCAACACGCTGCTGCTGGCCTACATCGGAGCTGCACTGCCCCTTGTACTCATGTTCTCAGTGTATGCTGAGCCGCTGGGGGTCACACTGAACCGCGCCATCATCGCCGAAGAGATCGTTCGGACACTCGTGGGGAGCTTGGGCTTGCTCGCAGGTGTGCCGCTTACAAGCATGATAGCGGCCTACGCCGCTCGACATAGGGCAACGCGCCCGGCCGCAACCCGCGAATAGGGAGGAACGGTGCCGATATACGAGTATCGTTGCAGCGTTTGTGAGCGCAAGGTGGCAGTCCTGGTTCGCTCCGGTGGCGCAGAGCCAATCTGCCCGGAGTGTGGCAGCTTGCTGACTAACAAGCTTTTCTCGACGCCTAATCTGCTCAGTGGACGAACCCGGCGTCCGCCGGAACGTACCTGCTGCGGGCAGGAGGAGCGTTGTGAGTCACCGGCGTGCTCCTGTGGCGACGGATGCCGCCATCACTGAGCATTCAGGCCTCGTCGTCACCTGATTCTTCCTCCGGTGAGGGGGCCCATGGCGGTAGAGGCCAGAAGGGTTCGTACGGATTAAAATAGTTGTAGAGCATGTTGCTCACGTCGCGGTAGAGCGGCTGGTTGATGCCCCAGTTGATCCACGGCGTGTCCTGCCAGATGTAGAAGCTGATAAGCCAGTTGGCCCCTGGCGAAAAGACGATACCCACCTCGCCTCGCGTGTCGCCCCACGGCACATCATAGCCGGAGAAACCATGCTTGTGCGCGAGCTTGACCCAACTCGGGATGCCGGAGCCAAGCATGTTTCGCAGATCGTTCGCCGCCATGATGTCGATCATCTCCTCGCACCCTTGCGGCTTGAAGATGTTTGGGTACGCATCGCGCAACAGACCCTCATCCAGCGTGCAGGCATGTATCATCTCGACTAGGTTGGCCATCTCACGCGGGGTGGCGCGGACGCAGCGATCGTAGCGCGGCACCTCGGGATCCTGCAGGAGTAGAGTGGATGCTTCGTTTGAGGCCCAGATGATCTCGTCGCTTTCCTGCCAGAGGTCGACCAGGCGGAAGGGCGCACAGAGGTAAAAGTTGTCCAGCCCAAGGCGGCGCATGGTCTGTGTTACCTTGGTGGCTCCGGCAACTTCCGAGCCGTCGCCCACGATGGCGAGGAGACGGTTTGCACAAGGGTTGCAGGATTCGCTGCCCAGCATGTCGACCAACTCCTGGTGGGTCTGGGCGTCCACCTCTCCCCCGA
>JBFFCR010000452.1:0-3315 GCA_041559855.1 Anaerolineae bacterium
GGTGCCGGCGAAAAGGAAAGCCAGATTCCGGCTGTGCTGCATCAGGTGACGCAGGTAGGAAAAGACGTTAGGCGACAGCTCCCCGTTCCGCACCCGCATCTCCAGTTCCTCGAACTCGTCAAAAAGGAGAAGCAACACCCGGCTATCCAGGGCTTGGACTACCCGCGGTAGGAACTGCTTATCGAAGGCATGGGTGGGCCGTTCGGCCAAGTCGTCTAGGGTCAGCGGCTCGACATCGACCCCCTGGTAGGCCAGCGCCTCGACGATCTCCAGGGCAATGTCGTACAGCAGACCGGCAACCCCACCCTCGAAACCCAGGGCCTGACCATCCAGAAAAACTGGCAGGTACTCCTCGCCCAGGCGGGCTGGCAACTGCCGCAACAGCGAGGTCTTGCCCATGCGCCGCTGCCCCACCAGCACCAGGATATTCTCCTGCCCCAGCCTACCCAGGTTCTCCTCGATGAAATCGAATAGGTCATCCCGACCAAAGAAGACCGGACTGCCTGGCCCTAGGGGCCGGCCGGTGGCATACGGGTTGGCGATTTCGACAAACTCTTCGGGAACGGCTACCAGCCGCACGCGATCGGCAAAGTGCTGGACCTTGCCCACCCCCTCCTGATCGTCGTACCGGATTTCGAACTCGGCCCGGAACTGATCACGGACGATGGGCCGCACACTTACCTGCACCCATTCGGTCCAGCGCGTCGGCAACAGCTCTAGTGTTGCTCGACCCTGGACCACCCCGTAGCCGCGACCAGGCAGCACCTCAACCTGTACATGGGTTGCTGGGCTGCGGCCCACGTTTCGGAGTTTCAGACCCAGCACCACGTCGCCAGCGGCGACGGCCTGCTGGGTCTGCAAGGCCACCTCCAGCTTCGCCCGCCCCTGCAGCTCCTGGACGGCGAGGGTGACCACTTGTTGCCAGTCGTCGGCGATGCTTCCCAGGATGGTCTGCTCCGGCTGGACAAGCGTCGCCAGTACTTGGCGGTCGTACCCACTCAGGATTTGCGAGGCCTGAGCCAGGTAGACCACCTTGTCTTCAGGCATCTCTACGCGCTCGCAATGGCGTAGTACTTCGCTCACCTCCGCGAGCTTGGCAACGGCTTGTGCCGCACTCCCCAGGTAAAAGTCTGAGTGATCGATCACGGTGCCCGTGCCTCTCAACCTGTCGCGCAACTCAGCGATGCGTGGCACCGACCCGGCCTCCAGGGCGCCCAGGCAACCCTTATACAGGCTCCACACCTCCCTTTCCCAGGCCAGACTGTCGCCTGGGTCCAAGGCGGCCAAGAGCAGGCGAAGCCCGTCGGCGGTACGCGACACGTCGTGGCCGGTCAGCACCAGGTAGTAGCCCTCTGCCAGGTCGGCCAGAGTGTTCTCACCGGCGTCGCGGGCCAGTCCGGGCAAGTGGGGCAGAACAATTGCCGCCCAGTCATCGTCGGCCACCAAGCGATGCAGCTCAGGCAGCAGATCTTCCCGCGCCTGGCGGAGAAGATGCAGGGAGGCCTCTGCCCGGCCCACTGGAGAGCGACGATGGGTGCGGACACGGCGAACGTACAAGATCAGCGGGCTGGCCAGTAGGGCCAGCAAGACCAGTCCGCCAGCGTAGCGGCCATAGTGAATATACCAGGGATCCGTGGGGATGACCAGCGGACCGGACGCGGCGGCGATGGTGCCGCGGTTGCGCCCGTCGTCGTAGGCAAAGCGGTAGCGGCTGTCGCGACCCGCATCCCAGGTGTCGAACGGATTGGTCACATCCCAGCTCAGCCGTCCTTGGCCACGGGCCAGGGGTTGGGCTGCCTGGACCAGCCACTCCCCAGCTGACGGATCCCAGATCTCAAGAGTAATGGTTACCGTGTCGCCTTCGGGGTCGTTTACGTCCACGCTGTACGCGTAGCCGGAGCGGGTCTCGGCCACGCCCCGACTGGTGAGCAAGGGGGGTTGGTTGACGGACAGGCCAAAGAGATAGACACGACCCCGGCTAGTGCCCGCGGCAAGCTCGACGTTGCCATCTCCATCCAGATCGCCGGCGGTCAGTGCGGTCACCTCGCCCTCCACGGCTCCCTGCCAGGGTGGGCCATCGTGGGGCAGATTGACTACCAGTCCTCCAGCCGAAGCATAGGTCACGCCTGCTGTGCCGATATGGATCGCCTCCGCTGGCTCCTCCAGTTCCGACAGCAGGGCCGGTGCGTCGCCGCCCAGCCGGTAGACGCGACCGTCAGCGGTGGCTGCCAGCCCTTCCCCAAAGTCCGTCACCGCCGACCCCAGCTTGTGCTCACCAACAAGTGAGCCATCGGCTGTCAGGCGGTAGACTCGCCCGCCCTGGGTCCCAACCAGCACCTGCTCGCCATCCCCGCCCACGGCCGTCACCCGTTCGGCGAACTCTTGCTGCCAGATCACATTCCCGTCACCGTCGAAACACAGAACCGCGCCGCCCGAGACCAATCCCACGCTGACAACGATCGAGCCGCCCGAGGTCTCGGAAGCCTTTGGAAGCCTATCGCCGGCTACGGACACCCCCGTGATAAACAGCCCGGCGGGGACTGACCACAAAGCCCTGCCCCCGTCCAGCAGATGCACCTGGCCCCCGGCCGACCCGGCACCGCCCCAAGTGCCTACCCCCACCTCGTCACGGCCATCCGCGTCCACATCGCCGGCGTCCAAAGCCAGGACCGGGGCCTGAAGGGGCACATCCCACAGGATCCGTCCGTCGGCTGCCAGGGCATAGACGCGGCCATCCTGTGAGCCGACCAGGACCTCGGCCCGGCCGTCGCCGTCGGTGTCGCCCAGAGTGAGGGCGGCCACCGATCCAAGGGAGGACGAGCGCCATAGCTGCCGCCGTTCTACCTGGTCGGAGGTACCAAAGACTTGGAGTCCGGTTTCGGTGGCGATGAGGACCTCATCGCGTCCATCACCATCCAGGTCAGCGAGTTCGAGTGGGCCGCTGGCTGCCCTAATGCGGTACTCGGCCAGGAAGCGGCCCTCGCTATCGAGGAGGTAGACTGCTTCGTGCACTGCCGCCGTTACGGCGATCTCTAGATCGCTGTCCCCGTCCACGTCGCCAGCGGTCAGCCGGGCTGACGTGCTACTACTGGTGCCTAACGGGCAGGTCCAAGCCTGGCTGCCGTCACCCTGAAAGACATGCAGGCTTATCGGAGGATCGACGGTCACGACGGCTACCTCCGCTCTGCCGTCGCCGTCCAGGTCGCGGACCAGAAGCTGCCCAGGGTCGGGGGGGACGTGCGCGTAGCTGAGGGCCATGGCCTCGCTGTGCCAGACGGGCTGACCATCGCCCTCCAGTACGTACAGATCCCAGGA
>JBFFCR010000453.1:0-3302 GCA_041559855.1 Anaerolineae bacterium
CACAGCGACCAATTCTCGATGTACCAGAGGTCGTACTTTGTTCTCTCGGCGATGGAGGTATCGCCCCTCAGGCCATTGACCTGCGCCCAGCCGGTCATGCCAGCCTTTTCGCGGTGCCGGTCCATGTAACGAGGGATGCTGTGCCGAAACTGCTCCACATAGACCGGCCGCTCGGGGCGCGGACCCACGAGGCTCATGTCGCCCAGAAAGACGTTGATGAGCTGGGGCAGTTCGTCAACGGAGAGTTTCCGTATCAGCCGGCCCAGACGCGTGACACGCGGGTCCGACTCCACAGTCCAGCCAGGCCCATTCTTCTCCGCGTCGGTTCGCATCGAGCGGAACTTGAGGCACCAGAAAGGTTTGGCATCCAGCCCCATCCGTTCCTGTGCGTAAAAGACCGGTCCGGGCGAATCCAGCTTGATGATGACGGCGACGAGCATCAGTAGCGGCGACAAAAAGACCAATCCGACGGCGCTGCCAAGCAGATCGACCGCACGCTTCAGGGTCAGCTTCCAGCCGCGCAGGGCCACATCGCGCACGGTCAACAACGGCAGCCCGCCCAGGTCGCCGATACTGAGCTCGGTAGCAATGATCTGAAACAGGTCAGGGAAAATCTTTATGCCCACCTGCCCCCGCTCGCAGCGGGAGATGATGGCCAACACCTGTTGGTGGGCAAGCTCGGGCCGGCCGATGATGACCTCTTCTACCTCGTGCTCCTTGATCAGCTCCGGGATGTCGTCAATACCGCCCAGGACGGGCACCCCCATGATCTCCCCGACCGGCGGATCCTCTCCATCGATAAAGCCAACAACCTCGTAACCCAGGCGCGGCATCTGCCGCACCTTTTGCAGGATCATCCGCCCCACATCGCCAGTGCCGACGATGAGCAGCCGGTCACTCCACAGACCTCGCCTGCGGAGCCAGTTGCGCACCAGGACCAACAGCGAGCGACTGGCCGTCACCAGGATGACGGTTAGTATCCAGGCATAGATGACCATCGCCCGAGGGAAGTCGAGCTCCAGAGTTGTGTTCTTGAACAGGAAGGTGGTCGAGGCAATGGTGATAACGGTCCCGATCGAGGTAGCGGCAAAGATGCGGTAGAGCTCGTCCAGGCGCGGCATCGAGCGCTTGACGTCATACAGCCGGGAAAAGAAATAAAGGATGAGCATGTCGACCATCTGGATGGCCAACATCCCCACATAGTCTCCGAAGGGGGCGATCTCGACGGCAGGAGGAATGGAGATCCACTGGCGCAGCCAATAGGCCAGATAGAAGGACAGGGCGACCATGATGAGATCGTTGGTGAACAGCGAGAGGGAGAACAGAGCATCGGCCTTGCGCTTCATGTCCCAGCTCTCTCCTCAGCCATCGGCAGGGCCGATGCCACCCCACGCTCCTGCTCCGGGCGCAGGCGGTCGCGCAGCAGGGCCCAACCTCCCAGCAGGCCAACCCCGGCGTAAATGAGCCAGTTCATCAGGAAAGGGGTCTGTTCCTTGAAATGCTTGTCGTGGAAGAGACGCATGGTCTGGTAAAACTGGACGTTGGCGAACTTGCTGCGCTGCCGGCTCGATTGTCCTTTGTAATGGAGGACCGTCACAGCCGAATTGTACCACACCTGCCAGCCGTGCTGCTTGATCCGGTAGCAGAGGTCCAGGTCTTCGGCATACATGAAGAACTGCTCGTCGAGCAGACCAACCTGAGCCAGGGCCTCGCCTCTGATCAGCATAAAGGCTCCCACCACCGCATCCAACTCGGTCGTCAGGTCAGGGGAGAGGTGGGTGAGGTTGTAGCGACCAAAGCGCGGGCTCTTGGGGAAAAGGCGGCTCAGCCCGGACAAGCGGTAGGCAGCAACCTTGGGTGTGGGAAAGCTGCGGCGGCAGGCCCGATCCAGGCTGCCGTCTGCGCGCACCAGTCGCGGGCCCGCCACGCCAGCCTGAGGGTGATCCGCCATGAACTGGAGCATGTCTGCGAGGGCCAAAGGCGGCAGGATTGTGTCGGGATTGAGCAGAAGCGCAAAGCGGGGACGCGCTGATCCGACGACGCCAGGCTCGCGGCCGTCGCGCCCAAAGCCAAATTCCCGCAGGCCCAAGTTGTTGCCCGCCGCATAGCCACGGTTCTCCGCACGTACAAGACGCACGTGGGGGAACTCGTCCGCGACCATGTCGGCGCTGCCATCCTGAGAGCCATTGTCCACCACACACACATCAAAGGTGAACTCGCCACGACTGTCATAGACGGCAGCCAGGCAATCGCGCAGCAGGTCCCGGACGTTATAGTTTACAATTACGATACCCAGATCAAGCACACATACCTCATGCTAGTCGCAGGCAATCGATGCAGTGTTCCGGCCCTCAGGCCAGAATGGTGCGGGCAATGACCATGCGCTGGATCTCGCTGGTGCCCTCATAGATCTCGGTGATCTTGGCGTCGCGGAAATAGCGCTCGACCGGATACTCTTTGCTGTAGCCGTTCCCGCCAAAGATCTGCACTGCTTTCGTTGCCACCCACATCGCCGTCTCGGAGGCATAGAGCTTGGCCATCGATGCTTCCAGGCTGTAGCGCCCGCCAGTTTTTTTGGTCGCATCCTTGGCCAGGGCGGCCTGGTAGACGAGCAAACGCGACGCCTCGATGCGCGTCTTCATGTCGGCAAGCATCCACTGCACGGCCTGGAAGCTGGCAATGGGCTGTCCAAACTGCACCCGCTCCTTGGCGTACCCCAGGGCTGCCTCGTAGGCCGCCTCGGCGATACCGACCGCTTGGGCCGCAATGCCGATCCGCCCGGCATCCAGGATCGACAGCGCGATCTTGAACCCATCGCCCTCCTTGCCCAGCCGGTAGAAGGCCGGCAGACGATAGTCCTCAAAGATCAGCTCTGAAGTATGAGACGCCCGAATACCCAGTTTTGGTTCCACCTTTCCAGGTGAAAAGCCGGGCAGGGTGGTATCAACAAGCAGGGCCGTGATGCCGCGGTGTCCCTGGCTCTTGTCAGTCATGACAAAGGTAGTGACATAGTCGGCGACCGGCCCGCTGGTGACCCACGCTTTCACGCCGTTGATCACATACTCGTCGGCCTCGGGGTCGTGGACCGCGGAGCAGCGCATCTCGGCCGGATCGGATCCGGCCTGGGGCTCGGTCAGCGAGTAGGCGCCCAGCTTTTCGCCGCTGGCCAGAGGCACCAGGAGTTTCTGCCTCTGTTCCTCGGTGCCATAGCGCAAGAGCCCGTAGCACACCAGCGAGTTGTTCACCGACATGACCGCCCCGTGGGAGGCGCAGGCCTTGGAGATCTCGATCAGGGAAAGCAC
>JBFFCR010000454.1:0-3299 GCA_041559855.1 Anaerolineae bacterium
CCGAGGGGAAACGTCTCCCCGGAACCATGCTCTACGAGCTGTCCCATGTTCATAGTCTGTCTCCTCAAGCTCACCCCTGGCTAGCGCAGAATCCTCGCCGCAGGACGGAAGGAGTATACCACATCCAAAAGGCGCCGCCAAATCCATTGCGGGCCTGTAGAGTCCGGTGGGTGACAGGGCTCGCTGCAACTTTTCCATCGATCTGTCGTATTGGTAGATGACTGCAGGTGATGCAGGCGCAATTCGAGCGAGCGATTATCGTGTAGAGGGAGGACAGTTATGAGTGAGGAAGAGTTGGCTGCCGAGAGGGAAGAGGCGGAGGCCGGTGACGCTGGCGCGGGCAGCGGCAGCGGGCGCACGACCACCGAAGAGATCAAGGTGCAGACCGAGGATCTCTTCAGGGCGATCAATGACTTGATCCGCGAGGGCTCGGCCCGCCGGGTTACCGTTCTGCGCAATGACCGGATCCTGTTGGATATACCTCTGATCGCCGGGCTGCCGCTGAGCGTCA
This sequence comes from Anaerolineae bacterium, assembly GCA_041559855.1. Classification (GTDB taxonomy): domain Bacteria; phylum Chloroflexota; class Anaerolineae; order JAAYZQ01; family JAAYZQ01; genus JBFFCR01. The sequence continues at coordinate 512 of JBFFCR010000454.1, forward strand.
TCTTGGCGACGCAGTTGCCAGTGCTTTCGGCGGTGGTCGGGGTGGGTGCACTGTTGGGTGGCTGCACACTGCGCATTGAGCGAGACGCGCCGTCGGAGGAAGACTAGAAGCCAAGTAGATAGGTCGGCGGGTCCGCTTTTCCGAGAGCGTTCTTCTGGGTCCGGACCAGCGCAACAGGTCGGTTTGAGGGGCCTTGCAGCTTGCTGCAAGGCCTTCGATTATGCCTTGTCCAGCACTTGCCGGACCCGGATCTCGAGGGTTTCGGTCGAGAAGGGCTTGGGTAGAAAGGCGCTGTCGCCTCTCGCCACGGCCTCGCGATCAACCAGGCGGTTATCGTGACCGGATAGGAACAGGACACGAATGTCTGGGTGATGCAGTCGAAGCTGGTCGGCCAGCTCCGGCCCGCTGATCCCCGGCATCACCACGTCGGTCAGCAGCAGATGGATGGGGGCCTGATGCTCTGCGGCAATGCGCAGCGCTTCTGTGCCACTCTCGGCCTCGAGGATCTCATACCCGTCAGCCTGAAGAATCTGCACGGTCAGCTCGCGCACGACGGCCTCATCCTCAACCAGAAGAATCGTCTCCCAGCCCCGTGTTGTGTCTGGGGGCAGGTCGGCGACTCGTTCTGCAGGTTGGACCGCGGCCTCCCTGTACTTGGGCAGATAGATATGGAATGTTGTTCCCTCTCCCACCTCGGTCTGCACCGAGATATCTCCCCCGCACTGTTTCACAATGCCGTACACGGTCGACAGGCCCATGCCAGTACCGTGGCCCTGTTCCTTTGTGGTGAAAAAGGGCTCAAAGAGGTGCTCTCTGACTGCCTCGGTCATCCCTGTGCCATTGTCGGAGACGGTCAACAGCACGTACTGTCCTGGCAGTACTTCTATGTCATCAGTTGCAAAAGTGCCACCAGGAACGAGGTTGATGGCCTCGATGGAAAAGCAACCTCCCTGCGGCATTGCATCCCGGGCATTGAGCGCAAGGTTTACGATCACCTGCTCCAGATGGCTCGGATCAGCTTTCACGGTCCAGAGGTTGTCGGCCAGATTGATTGCCAGTTCGCTTTCCTCTCCCACGATGCGGCGTAGCGTCGGACCGAGCTCTCGCACCAGGTTGCCGAGGTCGCTGGACACCGGCACGACAACTTCGCTGCTGCTGAATCTCAGGAGCTGCCTGGTCAGGCTGGCGGCGCGTTCACTAGCCTCCAGGATCTGGTGCGCACATTCCCAGAGCGGATCTGTAAGATGAAGTTGCTGCTTGAGCAATTCGGCGTTGACCTTGATGATGGTCAGCAGGTTGTTGAAATCGTGAGCCACTCCCCCGGCCAGGCGTCCGACGGCTTCCATCCTCTGGGCTTTGAGGAGCTTGGACTGTGTTTCCCTCAATTCATCCAGGCTTCGTTCCAGGTCCTGTACCAACTTGGTCTTGCGCCAGGCTGCCGCCAACTGGTTGGCGAACGCGGTGATGGCTGGCATGTCGGTGCGGGTCAGGTCGTCTGACTGGACAGAGAGCACACCGATCACCTCGCCTTCGACGACCAGCGGGGCGACGATGGCGCGAGAGTAGCCCACGAGCTGGGCGACCTTCCGCGCAAGGTTCCTGGCCGACGGAGGCAGTACCTGGCGCATCACGGCTTCGGTGTCCTCGATGAGCACGGTATCCCTATCGCAGACGACTCGTCGGGAGACATCGACATCCTTGACCCGAATAGAGAACCCTTCGCGCACGATGCCCACCAACCGCTCGGCAGCCGCGACCTGCGAGTCATCCAGGCTCAGATATCTGGTGTATAGCTTTGTTTGATCCTCGTTGGTCGGGAGGATGAGATAGGTAAAGCCCAGCTTTCTGAACTCCTCCCCGATGGCGGCAAACATCTCGTCCTGGTTCAGCGCCGATTCCATCGCCACGGCGGCATGGTTGATGGCGTTGAGCAACTGCTCCGTGCGGGGTCGTTCTCCACTCTCTGCCTCTGCGAACCCCTCTGGCTTGTCTATCAATTCCGCTCCCTCCGACAGGAGTGCCAAATTCCTTCAGTTCTCATCGCTGCCGCCCAGTGATCTCGAACCCCGGGCCTGTCGACCAATGATCGCGCCCGCCAACCACCCCTGGACTCATGATTCCGCCCCAATCGAAAGCTCTTCCTCGACCAGTTGTCTCCGCAGGACCTTGCCCACGAAACTACGCGGCAGTTGCTGGCGAAAGATCACCCGGTTAGGGGTCTGGTAGGTGCGCAACCGGTCTCGGCAAAAGTCGATGATCTCTTTCTCGGTGGCCTGAAACCCGCTGCGGAGGACGACGCAGGCCCAGACCTCGCCCTGGGCGTTGTCGGCTTTTGCACCGATGGCTGCAGCCTCTTGCACGCTGGGATGTTCGTGCAGGATCTCTTCCACATCCCGGGGGTAAACGTAGCGGCTGCCTACGTTGATCATGTCGCTGACACGATCGATGAAGCGAAAGTAGCCTTCGTTGTCCATCACGGCAAGGTCGCCAGTGTGAAGCCAGCCCCCACGCAGCACGCCGTCGGTCTCTTCCGGACGGCGCCAGTATCCCTGCATGACTTGAGGCCCCCGGACCACCAACTCGCCTATGGTGCCCGGATTGAGTTCGCGACCGGTGCGATGATGCACGATGCGAGCGTCGGTGTTGGGGAGGGGCAGGCCAATGGTGCCGACTCGCTCTGCGCCAAAGAGGGGATTGGCGTGGGTCACCGGGCTGGCCTCGGTCAGGCCATAGCCTTCGACAAGCCGGCCTTTGGTCAGCTTCTGGAAACTCTCCTGCACTTCGACCG
>JBFFCR010000455.1:0-3296 GCA_041559855.1 Anaerolineae bacterium
AGGGCCTGGCCTTCGAGACCGAGTACGTTGAGGGCATGCAGTTCGACCGGGGGTACATCTCGCCCTATTTCGTGACCGATCCGGAGCGGATGGAGGCGGTACTGGAGGATCCGCTGATCTTGATCCACGACAAAAAGATCTCGTCGGCCCAGGACATCCTCCCCCTCCTGGAGAAGATGGTGCAGACGGGTCGGAAGAACCTGGTCGTCATCTCCGAGGATGTGGATGGTGAGGCGCTGGCGACCCTGGTGCTGAACCGGCTGCGCGGGGTGTTCAACGCCCTGGCTGTGAAGGCTCCCGGCTTTGGCGACCGGCGGAAGGCGATGTTCCAGGACATCGCGGTGCTGACCGGCGGTGAGGTCATCACCGAGGAGATGGGCCGCAAGCTGGAAACGGTACAGATCAACGACCTGGGCCGGGCGGTGAAGGTCATCTCGACGAAGGAAGAGACGACCATCGTCGGCGTCGAGGACGAGGCCATTAGCCAGGCCATCCTGGGGCGGATCAACCAGATCAAGGCGGAGATCGAGGCGAGCACGTCGGACTATGACAAGGAAAAGCTTCAGGAGCGGTTGGCCAAGTTGTCGGGTGGGGTGGCCATCATCCGCGTGGGCGCGGGGACCGAGGTGGAGCTGAAGGAGAAGAAGCACCGTGTCGAGGACGCGTTGAGCGCGACGCGGGCGGCGGTGGAGGAAGGCATCGTGCCCGGTGGCGGTGTGGCGCTAATCAATGCCGTGCCGGCGTTGGCCGACATCAAGATGGAGTTTGACGACGAGCAGACGGGGGTTGCCATCGTGCGACGGGCGTTGGAGGAGCCGATGCGCCAGTTGGCGTTGAACGCCGGCAAAGATGGGGCGGTCATCGTCGACAATGTGCGCCGGCAGCAGAAGGAGCAGGACGACGCCAAGGTCGGCTACGACGTCCTGCGCGAGGTGTACGTGAACATGGTAAAGCAGGGCATCATCGACCCGGTCAAGGTGACGCGCAGCGCGGTGGAGAACGCGGCCAGCATCGGGGCCATGATCCTGACCACCGAGGCGCTCATCACCGACATTCCGGAGAAGGGAAAACCGCAGATGCCGCCCATGCCCGAATACTAAACCGGACCGAAACGGAACGGGGGCCTCGTCCCGGAACGTGGCGGGGTCCCCGTCCACTGTCTTGAAAACAGCGGCCTGCGGCCCGCCTCCATCTGGTGCCTTGTCCCGAAGGCTAACCCGTAACCTGCTGTCTGCATTGGTGTTTCAGCATATGAAACACATCACCGTCTCAACGATACACATCAATACTCGCCGAAGAATCTATTAGTCACAGGAGGTCAAAATGAAACTTGACATGGTTGGCAAATGGGCCTTTATTGTCGGCCTGGTACTTGCCGTGGTCCTGGGGTGGTTTGCTCAGTATGAGTGGGTGATCTGGGTACTGGCGGTCCTTGGCGTGATCGTCGGCCTTCTCAATGTCACCCGGGAAGACACGGAAAGGTTCTTGCTGGCGGCGATTGCGTTTGGTCTTTCCGCAACGGCGCTAAGTACGATGCCCCTTCTCGGTGATCAGATCACGAACCTGCTGGGGTATGTGGCGGCCTTTGTCGCCGGAGCGATGGTCGTGGTCGCCTTGAAAGCGCTGTTCCAGACCGCCCGGTAATCATCTTCGCTACAGCGCCAAAAACCGCAGAAACAGGTCGCGTCTTGTCGATTCTCTCGAGAGGCGCTTGGGTTCGTGTTGCCGCCCATCATCGTATAGAACCGCCTCCTTCTCCTCCGGCGCGTCAAGGTCCGTCGGCTCGCCCACCAGCCGGCCCCCCGCTGCTTACTCGTGCACCCTGCCGTCGGGCATGGTTGCGCGTTTTAGGGACGCGGCCCTGCCGAGCTGCTCGTTGGTCACCTTGGCCCCGGACAGGTCGGCCCATGCCAGGTTGGCCTTGCCCAGGTTGGCCTCGCGCAGGTTGGCTCCAGTCAGGATGGCCTCGTGCAGGTCGGCCTCGTGCAGGTCAGCACCGATCAAGTCGGCCCTGTCCAGATTGGCCCCTTTGAGATTGGCCCTGCTCAGATTGACGTGGTACAAGACGGCCCTGGGCAGCACAGCCCCGCTCAGATCGGCCTGGTAAAGGTTGGCCCAGCTAAAGTCGCGTTCCCCTGCCTCATACCGTGTGATCAGCTCGTGTGCATCCATCAACCTTGTCCCTTCCCCCTCGCACTACTACAATCCCGGTGGGCTGGGCAGCTCGGCGCCCATCCCCGGGTCCTTTGTCGTTGCCGCCCGCCTTGCTGGACAGCAACCACCTTCATTCCCCCGTTTCCGGGCGGGCGTTGACAGCCCACTGACACCGGTTGTCGCAGTCCTGACCGGCGGGCATGACCAGCCCGAGGGCCTGTGCCAGGTCAGCCAGCGCCTTGACGTTGGCAATCTCTACGCGGACCCGGTTCTCACTCTCGTCAGCACCAGCGCCGGATCGTTCCCTGCCCGCAGTTCCAGCACCAGCTCACTGGGGAGCTGGCGCACCTCCACAGAACGGGGCTGTCGGTCATAGTTCAAACCTCCCACGGTCAGGGCCAGCAGCCACGCTCTCCCGTCCTCCTCATTCGTGCTTCGTGCCGTCGGGCATGGTCGCGCCTTCGAGTTCGAGGGTCACTTCGCTGGCAAGCTGTCCAGGTGCCACATTTGCCCCTTCCAGGTTGGCATGGCTCAGATTGGCCGCGCGCAGGTAGGACTCGCGTAGCTGGGCATGACTCAGGTTTGCCCCGCTCAGGTTAGCCTTAAGCAATTCGGCCCAGCGCAGCTCGGCATAGCTCAGGTCGGCCCCGCTCAGATTGGCCCCTTTCAACTTGGCCCCTTCCAGCTTGGCCCCGCTCAAGTTGGCCCCTTCCAGGTTGGCCCCTTCCAGGTTGGCCCCTTCCAGGCTGGCCCCACGCAGGTCGGTTCCGCTCAGGTTGGCCCCGCTCAGGTTGGCTCTGTCGAAGTTTCGCTTCCCTGCATTATACTGTCTGACAAGCTCCTTGGCTTCCATCATCTTGATCCCTTCGCCTCGGCATGGCATGCGGCATGGCGGCCGGGTTGTTACGGTATCCGCCTTCTCAGCCCGGCTCCCGGTCGCCTCGGCGTCAATCGCCGGGGCTCGTCCTTAGCCTGGAGCCCAAACAGAAAGGGCGCTAACTCACCCGTCACCGCAAGTCCCCCTGCTGCTATGATGGCATCTGTCAGACCGGTCGCGCCGGTCTGGTCATGCCCTGGATGCTGTGACATCGCAGGGCGTAGGGCTTCACTGGCAGTTGCAGCGTACCCATGATACTCCCCAC
>JBFFCR010000456.1:0-3289 GCA_041559855.1 Anaerolineae bacterium
ACTGCCCTTCTTCGCACGCCCTGTCGAACGAGGCCAGCAGGTAGGTCCCCAGCGGGCTCATGGTCACGTGGTCCACGTCATCCTCAATGCCCGGCACACCGCGCATGTCGCGAATGGTGACCGAGTCGTTCTCACGATCATAGACGACAAGCGCCACCGGCAGCCACTCTCCATCCTCGACCATCAAACCCCAATAACGGCGGTCGCGCGACGGAGAGCCCTCGTACCTGGTCCAGACGGCAGCCACCTCCTGCCCCGGAAAGTCGTCCGCAAAGTCTCGTATCTCGGTCTTTGCATCAGTCGCCACCCGGTAGGACATCAGACGAGTCTCGTCGGTGTAATAGAGCAAATCTGGGTCAGACGCATCCCAGCGGGGCTCCAAGTCAAGCGGCAGCTCGCCCAGCAGCTGCAAGGTCTGCGCATCGTACAGGTACCACCCCCCATCAGTGCTGTGCGCCAGCAGGCGGCTCCCATCGGCGTTGAAGGCTTGGACCCTGGAATACTCGTTGACCATGCCTCGGGACTCGTCGCCAGCGCTCAGATCACGCCCCCGGTCGGTGACGCGCGCCAGGCAGGTGCCGAAGGTGGGCTCCACAAACCACTGCCGGGCTGGGGGTTCGGGCAGGTCTGGCACCGGGTAGACGCTCTGGTCAGTCACCAATGACCTGCCCGTAATCCGTGCCACGCAATCGCTCGCACCGGGCATAGCGATGACGGCAGCCGCTTGAGTGGGCGTTGCTACATCTGCGGTAGCCAGCTCGCCACCACCGTTCATGGCAGTGACGGCAGCCGCTCTTGTGGGCGTTGTGTCATCCCTGGTAGCAGGCTCGCCACTACAGGCCGCCAGCACGCAACAGAGTAACAGAAGCCGCACGGCGACCGAGACAACGTCCTCACGGCGACTCATTATCCCTCCTGTCCGCCCGCTGCGATGCCCCGTCTGGCCGAAGCTATGAACCTACATAGCGGGCAAACAGCGCTCGCGCTCGCGCTGGATCGTCAGTACCCCTGACAATGGTTCTCCCGTCGGCAAACACCGTGAGTTGCACGCCCTCGACGTCCAGCCTGACCAGATACTCGTTCGCGCTGACCAGCCCGCACCCTCGTAGCCGCTCGGCAAGCGAAGCGAGGTCCAGGTTGCGTGCCGGACGGGGCGTGACCTGGACCGCCGAGCGCCCGCACAGCACTACCGCAGTAGATCCCTGTTTCGCTGCCAGCAGCTCGTACTGGCCCTCGTCGCACACAGGGCAGCTCGCTGTGCCCTTTTGCGCCTCGACACGCTCAAAGTCTCCCTTCCACACATCCACCATAACCAGGCTTCGTAAAAGCTCATCGCCTCGATCCATCAAGACCTTGAGCCCTTCCGTCGCCTCCAGAGCTGCGATCACCGCCACCACTGTGCCCAGCACGCCTGCCGTCTCGCAGGTTGGCACCGCGCCCGGCGCCGGCATTGGACCCAGAAGACACCGCAGACAGGGCGTCTCACCTGGCACGATGGCCGCCGTCAGCCCGTAGGTACCCAGCACGCCGCCGTAGGTCCAGGGAATGCCGTGTTTGACGCACGCCTCGTTGACCAGGTAGCGCACCTCGAAATTGTCCGACCCGTCCAGTACCAGATCCGCGCCAGCGATCAGCTCCTCCACCGTGTCGGCATTGACGTCGACCACGCGCCCCTCAATCTCAACCAGCGAGTTGATCTGGCCCAGCCGGCGCGCTGCCGCCATGGCCTTTGGCACCCCCGCCTGCGCATCAGCCTCGGCATAGAGAGCCTGGCGTGGCAGATTGCTCCACTCGACGAAATCCCGATCCGCCAGGATCAGCCGGCCCACACCCGCCCGCACCAGGTGACTGGCGATGTGGCTGCCAAGAGCGCCACAGCCCACGACAACGCCTGTTTTTTGCTTCAGGCGCTCTTGCCCCTCCTTGCCCCATCCAGGCAGAAGCATCTGCCGCGAGTAACGTTCCAGAAACACCGTCATCCAGCCCTCTCCTTCTCCCCGTGACGAGCCGGGCGTCTTGGATTCCTGTTTCCGCCTGCTTGAGCATACCAATGGTGACCTGTCAGATCGTTGACTTGCCCAAAGCCCCGTTCTGGGCTACAATCACAGCATCGACCGCAATCCCAGTGGCAAAGGAGGCACACCGTGGATCGAGTTATCACCATTGAGCGCCACATCTTGGAGCAGCAGAAGCTACACCCGGAGGCCACCGGCGTTCTCACCAGCATTCTCTACGACCTGGCCCTGGCCGGGAAGCTCATCGCCCGCGAGACGAACCGGGCGGGCCTGGCCGATATCCTGGGGCTCACAGGCACCGTCAACGTCCAAGGCGAAGAGGTCGCCAAACTGGACGAGTACGCCAATGCAGCCATCGTGCGCATCAACCAGTTCACCGGGCGTTTGGCGGTAATGGCCTCGGAAGAACGCCGGAACATCATCCCCATTCCAGAGCAATTCCCCACAGGTCCCTATGTCCTGCTCTTTGATCCCCTGGACGGTTCCTCCAACATCGACTACTCGGTCAGTATCGGTACCATCTTTTCCATACTGCGCCGCAGATCGCCGCTGGGCGAGCCGGGCACACTGGCCGATGTCATGCAAAAAGGGCGCGACATCGTTGCTGCCGGCTACGTCCTATACGGCCCTAGCACAATGATGGTCTACAGTGCCGGGAACGGTGTGCACGGCTTTACGCTAGATCAGACCGTCGGCGAGTTCCTACTGAGCCATCCAGACATCAGGATCCCTGAGAAACCCAAGTTCTACAGCGTCAACCAGGGATACGAGCGCTACTGGGCTCGCGAGATCCAGGAATTCACCAATGACCTTCAGACCAGGAACCTCTCCATGCGCTACATCGGCTCCCTGGTCTCCGATTTCCACCGCAACCTCCTCGGTGGTGGCATTTTCTATTACCCGGCAGATACCAGAGACCCTGCCAAACCACACGGCAAGCTGCGGCTGCTTTACGAGGCCGCTCCACTTTCCTTCCTCGCCGAGCACGCGGGAGGAGCTGCCTCAGACGGGACCCAGCCGATTCTCGACATCCAGCCCGAGGACCTGCACCAGCGCACGCCTCTCTTTGTCGGCAACAGCGAGCTGGTTAGCCTCGCCGAGGACTATATACACGGCATCAAGCCCTAATGCCTGCAGCGGCAGCCGGCCTCATGCTGGCTGCCGCATCCTCACCACCAGCACGGGCGGAATCTCGCTGAAATTTCCGCCCCACGCCAGCGGGCTGCGGCCATGGGGGTGATCCGCCGGGAACGATCGTTCCTCGAGGGCATCAA
>JBFFCR010000457.1:0-3286 GCA_041559855.1 Anaerolineae bacterium
ACGATTGCCTGTGCCGCGGCGGCCTTGGCCTGGGACACAGTGTCGGGAATGTCTTTGGGCGCCTGGCAGGTCCCTGCCAAGAACACCCCCGGTCTCTGAGTGTCCACGGGACGCAGTTCGGGATGCGCCTCGGCAAAGAAGCCGTCCTCTGAGAAGGCGAGGCCAAGCATCTCCGCTACACTGCCGGCGTCGGCGCGCGGCTGGACACCGGTGGCCAACACCACCAGGTCAGCCGGTACCTCGACCGTCCGGCCGAGGAGCGTGTCCTCTGCACGGACGATCAATTTGTCGCCCCGCTTATAGATCTCGGAGGGATTGCCGCGCCGGTAGATGATGCCTTCCGCCCGCACGCGATCGTAGAATTCCTCAAAGCCCTTGCCAAAGGCGCGGACGTCCATATAGAACACGGTGATCTTGGCTCCGGGTATCTTGTCGTGAGCCAGGTGCGCTTGTTTGGCCGTGTACATGCAGCAGATGCGCGAGCAGTACTCCTCGCCTTCCAGCTTGTCCCGCGAGCCGACGCAGTGGACAAATACCAGTTCCTTGGGCACCGTGCCGTTGAGCTGGATCTTGCCTTTGGTCGGGCCTGAGGCCGAAGCCAGTCGCTCAAACTCCAGCCCGCTGATCACGTTTGGATAGCGCCCGTACCCAAACTCTGGTTTCTCCCTGGCGTCGAACGGGTCAAAGCCAGTAGCGACGACGACGGCGCCCACGTCAACGTCGATGAATTCGTCCTCCTGTTCGTAATCGATGGCCCCGGGCGGGCAGACGACGCTGCAGACACCGCAGGCATCCGCCTGGAAATGGAGGCAGTGCTGGCGATCAATGATCGGTACATTGGGTACGGCCTGGGGGAAGGGGATAAAGATGTTGCCCCGGCCCCGCAGTCCCATGTCAAAGTCGAGCAGGAGGGGCTGCGGTTCCTTGTCGGTCACGTCGGTGACTTGTATCGCCCCGGTGGGGCAGACAAACTCGCAGGCACCACAGGCGATGCATGCCTCCGACACCTTGTAGAATGGGGTTCCGATCTCGCGGTCGACGCCACGACCGACAAAGCTGATCGCTTTGGCGCCGACTATCTCGTTGCAGAAGCGCACGCACAAGCCGCACAGGTAGCATAGCTCGCCTTCTCGCGGCTCGAAACGAGGTTCTTCGATGCCGTACTGGGCGCCCAAGTGCTGAAAGACCTCGGCGTCCGGGCAGCGGGACCAGAGCAATTCAACGATCATGCGCCGGCCGCGGACTACTTTTTCTGACGCGGTCAGGACCTCGATCTCCTGGCGGATGGGATAGTTGCAGGACGTCACCAGGCGCGACGAGCCGCCCCGGATCACCTCGACGGTACACATGCGGCAGGCACCGTACGGCTCCAGGGCGGGGTGGTGGCACAGGGTTGGGATCTCTATCCCCAGATCCGTGGCAATCTGCAGGATGGTTGTGTCCGGACGGACCATCGTGGTGCGGCCATCTATTGTGATCTGGATTAGCTCGCTCATCAGCTTGCCTCCGTCACTGGCGACGGATCTGCCGTTGGCTGCGCTTCGCCGGAGCGAATGACGATGGCATCAAAGCGGCACACGTCGTAGCAGGCCCCGCATTTGATGCACTTGGAGCGGATGAGGACGTGGGGTGCTTTCCTTTCGCCCTCGATCGCCTGCTGGGGGCAGATCCTGGTACAGGCCGCGCAGCCCGTACACATGTCGGGATCGATCCAGTACTCGATGAGCGGCTTGCACACCCCAGCCGGGCATCGGTGCTCGTAGATGTGCGCTTCGTACTCGTCGCGGAAGTACTTGAGCGTGGACAACACCGGGTTCGGCGCTGTCCTGCCCAGTGCGCACAGACTGAAGCCCAGGATCGTCTCTGATAGTTCCTCCAGCAACGGGATGTCCTCGGGATGGCCCTCTCCGCCGCAGATCCGCTCCAGGATCTCCAAGCTGCGGCCAATCCCCTCGCGGCAGGGGACACACTTGCCGCAGGACTCTTCCTTCAGAAAATTGAGAAAGTAGCGGGCAATGTCCACCATGCAGGTGTCCTCGTCCATGACGATCATGCCGCCCGAGCCCATCATCGAACCGGCCTTGGCCAACTCGTCAAAGTCGACCGGCAGGTCAAGCATATCCTCTGGTATGCAGCCGCCGGACGGGCCGCCGGTTTGGACTGCTTTGAACGCTTTCCCCTTGGGCGTGCCGCCGCCGATGTCAAAGATGATCTCGCGCAGGGGTACGCCCATGGGTACTTCGACCAGGCCCGTGTTGTTGATCTTGCCCACGAGGGAAAAGATCTTGGTGCCCTTGCTGCCCTCGGTGCCAATGTCCGCGTACCATTCCCACCCCTTGCCAATGATGAGGGGCACGTTGGCCCAGGTCTCGACATTGTTCAAGGTGGTTGGCTGCTCCCACAGGCCCTTTTCGACGGAGCGGACGTATTTCGCGCGGGGCTCGCCGACGTCACCCTGGAGCGATTGCATCAGGGCGCTGGACTCGCCGCAGACAAAGGCCCCGCCGCCTCGCCGGATATGGACGTTGAAATCAAAGCCAGACCCCGCTATGTTCTCGCCCAGCAGCCCGTAGGACTGCGCCACTTTGACAGCGCGAGTGACATTGTCCACCGCCAACGGGTACTCGTTGCGCACGTAGACATAGCCCTCGTGGCTGCCGATGGCGTAGGCCCCGATGATCATCCCCTCCAGGACACTGTGCGGGTTCCCCTCCAGAACGGCCCGATCCATGAAGGCACCGGGGTCGCCTTCATCAGCGTTGCAGATGACATACTTGAGATCGCCCTCGGCCCGGCGGCAGCTTTCCCATTTGCGGCCGGTGGGAAAGCCCGCGCCTCCCCTGCCGCGCAGCCCCGAACTCTTGACGGCGTCCACAACCTCCGTAGGCTCCATCTCAAAGAGGGCCTTTATGAGCGCGCTGTAGCCACCCAGCGCGATATAGTCCTCGATGCGGGTGGGATCCAGCAGGCCGTTGATCCACAGGATCTCCCGGCGTTGCAGTTTGTAAAACGGCACGTCCTGTTCGTGCACGATCTTTTCGCCAGTCCCGGGGTCCTCGTAGAGCAGGCGCTCGACTACCTTGCCGTTGTTCAATGTCTCCTCGACGATCTCAGGCACGTCGCCGATCTGCACCCTCTGGTAAAAGATCCCCTCGGGCTTTATGACCACCAGCGGGCCGCGCTCGCAAAAGCCGGGGCAACCGGTAGAGAGCACCTGTACCTTGTCCAACATCCCGCGCTTGGCCAGTTCTTCCTCGAATGCGTCAATGACGCGGCTCACGCCGTA
>JBFFCR010000458.1:0-3274 GCA_041559855.1 Anaerolineae bacterium
AGAGTACCCTGCTCAGGCTACAGTTGCGGGACAGCGCCGGACTCGGCTTGCGGGGCACTGGGCTTCGCACGCCCCACCGGCTTCCCCCCTTGCGACCCCGTGCTTCCGGGCAGCGGGGTGCCACGTTCAACGATATTCAGTTATGGAACGAGTATAGCATGACTGGCGCCCGATGTCAAACGTCAGGCCAGCCCTCGAACCTCCCGGTCCAACTGCTCATAGAACGCCACCATGAAGGTGTGCCGCTCTTCGGCCAGTTTGCGCGCGCTCAGCGTCAGCAGGCGGTCCTTGATCTTGGCCAGCTTGATCTGGAACTCGTGGACCGGCGTGTGCTCGTGCCGGGTTGACTGGCTTTCGCGGTAATCAGGCGGTACGTCGGCCCAGAGGCGCTGCCCCTCGAACCCACCATAGGCAAAGGCCCGGGCAACACCGATGGCGCCGATGGCGTCCAACTTGTCGGCGTCGTGCAGGACTTGGGCCTCCACCGTCCGCGGGGCCGGACCGGTGCGGAACCGGTGGGCGGCAATAGCATGGGCCACCGCCTCGACCGTTGCAGCCGGTTGCTCTGCCAGCAGCTCGCGGGCAATCTCGGCCCCGGCGCGGGCGTGGTCCTCTGCCATCCGGTCGCCGTGCCCGCGGGCAACGTCGTGGAGCAGTGTAGCCGCGCGCACGATATCCCAATCGGCGCCCTCTTCCTGCGCCAGGCGCTCGGCGGTGGTCAGCACGCGCAGCACATGGTCAAAGTCATGGATGGCATCGGCGCCTTCATAGTGTTGGCGGGCTTGTTCTACCGTGATCAAGTCGACTCCTCCGTTCCTGCCAGTGATTCGAGAAAGGCGCGCAGCGCCCCATCCTCCGGTTCGAGGGCAAGCGCCCTGGCGGCAGATGCCCTGGAGGCGCCCGGATACCCCAGTTCCGCGAACGCCTTGGCCAGGGCGGCGTGATACAGCGCCTGTCTCGGGCCAAGCTGGGTAGCTGTCCGCCAGTGGGTCGCGGCCTTGGCCCACATCTCGATCTCGGCGCACTGCTTGCCCCGCCGGTAATAGTCCGTGTGCGTCTTGAGACCCGGGTCCAGATCGGCGCGGTAGGAGCGGGTCACCCATTCAAAAGCAGGGGCCATGTCCGCCAGCCATGCTGCGGCAAAGGCCAGCAGCCCGAACAGAACGACAGCCGGCGCCCAGCCGGTCAGCCGCGTGAGCAATCCTGCCACAGGCGCCGCCGCCATGCAGATCAGGAGAAAGAACGCGGCAAAGTAGACGAACCTGCTCCGCAGGGCGAGCCCCAAAGCAGCAGCGGCGCCGAGACCGGCCAGGACATAGTGGATCTGGGTGAGCAGGACAGCGGTCTCGGCCAGCTCGTCACCGATCCCGTCGGGACTGAGAAAAGCCGGGCCGATGGCCGCCTTGAAGAGGGAGCGATCCAGCCACTGCGGCACCTGACCGGCGCTGACCATCTCGCTGAGCAAGAGCCCCTGCAACCCCACCGCGAGGCTCAGGGCGACGAACAAGATGATCAACCAGCCCAGGGCTGCGCCCCCTGCTTTGCGGCGCAGGCGCAGCTCCACAGAGCGCCCGCAGTGGCTGCAGAGCGGCGGTCCCTCGCCAATGGGCCCGCCACAGTAAGGGCAGCCAAAGGGGTCGATCTCGATGAATCGATCCTCGGGCTGTTGCTGGTGGTTCTCACGCGTCTGCACCGGGCCGCTGGCTCCTTCCGGTCAGTGATTGGCGCCCATTATACCATACATGATGCTAGAGGTGTAGCACCCGGTCGCCGCAAGCAACACCCGCTGATTCCATAAGCATTTTGCCATTGGCAAAAGAGGTTGGGTTGTGCTATAATCCGCCTGTTTCTCGGGGCCCCAGAATCCTCGAGCCAGAACAGACCCGTACAGAGAGGCATGTCGTGGGTATGAGAAAATGTTGGGACGTCTTGACACGGCTGGCTGCGGTCCTGCTGGTGCTGGTGCTTGCCGTCTCTGCCGGAGGCACGGCGAGCGCTCAAGATGCAGTCGTGCGCTTCCGGTTTTTCTACTCTGAGGATTGCGAGCATTGCCAGGCGCTCAAGAACGGCCTGTTCCCCGAACTGCTCGCCGAGCATGGTCCCCAACTCGAGATCACCTACCAAGAGATCTCGGATCCGGCCATCTTTCAGCAGATGGTAGCCTTCGAAAAGGCCTACAGCGTCCCGGCCGAGTTGGCCGACATTCCGGAGGTTTTTATCGGGGATCAGGCGCTGATCGGCGAGGAAGAGATACGCCAGGAGCTGCCGGGCCTTATCGACCAGTTCTTGCAGCAGGGCGGTGTCAGCCTGGCATCCCTGGCTCAGGGCGTCACCAACGATGCCGGAGAGCCGGTGGTCCGCTTCTACCTATTCTACAGCCCGGCCTGTCCCCACTGTATCGAGATCAAAGAAAACTATCTGCCCACCGTCTATGAAAAGTATGGCGATCAGGTCGAGTCCGAGTACCTGGACGTCCAGGAGTCGGAAAACTATATCACCATGCTCGCCCTGGAGAGAGAGCGGGGCGTGCCGCAGGATCGGCAGGGTTCCGTACCTGCCCTGGTGATCGGCGACAGGGTGCTCATCGGGGGCAGCGAGATTCCCGCCAACCTCGAAGGCCTGATCGATCAGCACCTGGCCCAGGGCGGCATTGACTTTCCTTCGCCCGTGCCGGTGGTTCAGATCGCGGTGTTCTATGATCGCGGCCACGCCGATTTCCCCGCGTTGGATGACCTGATGCTTTCGCTGGGTCAGGAGTACGACACGGGGTTGCAGGTTAATTGGGTCGACGCCACAAATCAGGAGAATCTCTCCCTGCTGACTCAGCTTCACGAGGCACTGCTCGACGGGCAGCCGGTCACCGCAGTGCCCGAGGTGCTCATCGACCACCGGCTTCTGGTGGGCATGGGCGAGATCGAGGCAGAGCTACCGGGCCTCATTGACCACTATCTGGCTCAGGGCGGGATCGCCATCCCATCCTGGCAGGAGTTGATGGAAGGCCCTCCCGAGGAAACAGCCACGCCGATCTACATGGCCTACTTTGAGCAAGCTGGCTGCCAGGAATGTGCCCGTACCACCTACGATCTCAACGTCGTGAAAGCCCAGTATCCCCAGCTCGTGGTCGAGAGCTTTCCCATCGAGGAGGAAGAGCACAAGGGGCTCAGTGAATGGCTCGGCGCAAAGGTGGGTGTTCCGGAAGAGAAGCGACTCTCTACACCGATGATCATCGTCGGGGAGGACGTGCTCATTGGCACAGAGGCCCACCTGGACAACC
>JBFFCR010000459.1:0-3246 GCA_041559855.1 Anaerolineae bacterium
CAGGGCGCCACGCGCCCTGCACGGCGTCCGCGCCTGCTACCGGCGGAGTACCGGCGGCCGGTTATAGACCAGCAAGCTAGCCACCAATCGATCTCCGCGGATCTCGCCCCACGCCCGCACAAAGCTCAGATCGCCGATCTCCTCTATCGAGCCGGGTTCCAGTGTCTGGCGGAGCACACCGTCGGCAACGGCTTCGTCCAGCGTCTCCATGCTCAGATCGACATATACGTCGGTCTCCGCAGTGACAACCACTTCGCTGATCTTTCCCGTGGCGTTGGTCACCGATAGGGTTCCGTCATCGTCCTTGCCGAGGGCAAACCCGCCGTCGGTCTCGTTGACAAAGATGCTGTTGTCCTGCCGCCGCTCGTAGGCTCCGGCGACGTCGGGCGGCTCTTCCGGCAGCTCCTCGGCCCTGACATAGTCGACCTCGGTAATGTTGCCGTCGCCAGTCCCGATGTTGACCTTGATGCCATCGTCCGAGCCGGGATTCCCGCCACCCTCGCCCAACAGCCGCCCGGTCATGAAGGCTCCGCCGGCAAGAAGCAGGGCGATGAGCCCGAGGCCAACCACGATCCTTCCTTTGCGATCCATTTTGCACCTCCTTCAGGCTAGATTCTCCAACGGCTACACATCAGTCGCCACTCACTGTCCGTGGCGCAGGGCTTCGACGGGGTCCAACCGCGAGGCGCGCAGAGCAGGATAGAGGCCGAAGCAAAGCCCCGTCAGCAGCGCTACGCCAAAGGCCAGTGGAATGGAGCCCGGATCCAGCAGGGCCATGCCCTGGTTAAGCCCGGCTGCCAGCGGAATCGCGAGGGCGCCCAGGGCAATGCCCAGCAGCCCACTCGCCGCGCTGAGCAATGCCGCCTCCAGTAGGAACTGGGCGATGACATCCCTCTGGCGCGCGCCGATGGCCAAACGGATGCCGATTTCGCGCGTGCGCTCGCTCACGCTGACCAGCATGACGTTCATGATCCCGATGCCGCCAACCACCAGCGACACGACCGCCAGTGCAATCAGAAGCAGTGAAAAGGTCTGGGCTGCTTCCTGTCGTGCGCCAACCAGCTCCTGCTTGGTGGTCAGATGAAAGTCGTCCTGCCACCTGCCCTCGACGTCCTGTTCGATCTCGTGCAGCCCGCGCAGGTAGGCGGCTATCTGAAGCTTGGCCTCTCCCATCCGATTCTCGTCCAAGATGTGGGCCGTGATCGACACGGTGGGTTCCTCGTCGTAGAGGGCCTGGATTGCCGTGCCGATGGGCATCACCAGGGCCTCGTTCGTGTTGCTTTGGTCTCGTAACTGCGGATCGACAGCCTCCAGCTCTGCCAGCACGCCGATGATCACGCAACGCTCGCGATTGATCCATATCATCTCGCCGAGCGGATCGTCCCCTGCAAAGAGGTCCAGGGCGATCTGTTGGCCCACGATGCACACCTTGGCATTGGCCAGTGCCTCTTCTGTGTTGAAGAAACGCCCCTGTGCGAAAAAGTCAGTGACCTCCAGGGGCACCCCCTCAGGCCAGCCTGCTGGCTGCATCTGACCGCCGGCGATGAGGGACACCGGCGCATCCGCCGTCGAGCCGGTGACCACAATGTCGAGCACGTTCCGCCCGTGGCGAACCCTGGCTTTGCTCTGGACCCACATATCCACCCGGTCTACCAGCTCTACCATCGTGGACATCAGCAGGCCGTCTTCGTAGGTGAGTGGCTCACCATACGGCACCAGTTCCCCATCCTCGATCGCCTTCTTGGCGCTGATCTGGATCTCGTCGGATCCGAGATGGCGAAAGCTAGCCTCCACGGCAGCGCGCGCACCGTTGCCCAGGGCCAGCGTGGCGATGACCGACGCGACCCCAATGATAATCCCCAGCGCGGTGAGGGCTGCCCGAAGCTTGTTTGCAGCGACACCGCGCAGCGCCGTTAGCAGCGTGTTATACAGTGACATGAGCATACCCTCCCCACTCACGGGACAGCAAGGGCAGTCTTGGCCGGGCATTCGCATCTCCTCTGGCGGTGCACCCCACGATCTGGCCATCGCGCATCTGGAGTGTACGTGCAGCATGGGCTGCGATCTCTGCGTTATGGGTCACGACCAGGAGTGTTCGCCCTTCGGCGTTCAGGCGCCCCAGCAGATTCATTATCTCGGCACCGGTGCTGCTATCCAGGTTTCCGGTTGGCTCGTCGGCCAGAATGATGCTCGGCTCAGTGACCACGGCACGGGCGATGGCCACTCGCTGGCACTCGCCACCGGACATCTCAGCCGGGCGATGGCCTGCGCGATGTGCTAGCCCGAGGTGAGCCAGTGTGCTGGCGGCGCGAAGCCTTGCATCGGTCACGCGCCCCCGGTAGAGCAGGGGCAGCGACACGTTCTCCAGCGCGGTGAGCTGCGGTAGGAGATTGAAGGTCTGGAAGACGAATCCGATGCGCATCCGGCGCAGCCAGGCCCGCTCATCTCCGGACAACATGCCCACCTCCCGCCCTTCCAGCCAGTAGCGTCCGTCCGTGGGTGTGTCGAGGCAGCCCAGAAGCTGCATCAGGGTGGACTTGCCGCAGCCAGACGGCCCCATGAGTGCCACGAACTCCCCAGGCGCCATTCGCACCTCCACCCCACGGAGCGCTCGAACCTGGGTGGCCTCCATCTGGTACGTGCGCACCAAGCCCTCTGCTTCGATTACCCAACCTGTGTTGCGCGTTCTGCTATCTGGAATCTGGGTCATTGGGCCACCACCTCCTCGCCTTCCTCGATACCTGCAAGGATCTCAACGTACAGGTCGCCGCGCAACCCAACCTGGACCGTACGTTCGTCCGCCTCGTTTCCAGTCCAGACCTGGACCGTGGCCGTTCCGTCGGAGCGGGCTCGCACCAGGGCACGAGGCAGACGGAGCACATCCTGCCGCGAATCGACCACAATCGACGCATCTGCCGTCATGCCTGCCACCAGTCCCTCGGGCAGATCGGCGCTGGCGATATAGACGGGATACAGTGGACGGTCGCCGGGCAAGCGCTGCGGTACGATGCGTGCCACACTGCCCCGCACTTGCGCCTCAGGCTGGGCGTCGAAGAATAGCTCTACCTTCTGACCACTCTGCACCAGCGGAAGATCCTCCTCGATGACCGTTGTCTCGATCTCCAGGCAGGAGCTGTCAGCCAGGAGGATCAGGCCCGCACCAGCCGCGATCATCTCGCCGGGACCGGCGTTCACCTCGAGTACGGTTCCGGCAAATGGTGCGGCCAGGGTCGCTGCCTTCAGGTC
>JBFFCR010000460.1:0-3238 GCA_041559855.1 Anaerolineae bacterium
CTGCTGCGCGTGGCCTCACCGTTTCTGGCGGGCGTGCTGGTGCCGGTCGTCATCCTTCTGGTCCTGGGCCTGCTGCCCTATACCCTCGACCCCAGCAAGGAGGGCGTGGCCATTTGGTTCAATAAACAGGGACGCCTCGCCCAGGTCCTGTTTCTAATCATCCTCATTGGCGCCATCGCCCTGACCCTGCGCGGCGCGCTCAGGTGACCGCCCCGGAGGCAGGGATGCAAAAGGCGACGGACTCCAAGTCCGCCGCCTTTCTCTATCGGTGTCCCGACGAACCGGTCTAATCCAGCCCGTTGTAGATGGCGTTCGCCACCATCCGGAAGCCGTTCTCCGGATGGGCGCGGAACACGGGGTCGAAACCGATCAGCGTCATGTCCTGCGTGCCGTCGGTCTTGTGGATTGCGATAGCCATGCCTTCGGCACCACTCGTCTGCCAGCCGGGCCAGTAGCCCGAGACCAGGAACTCGGCGTCGTCCTCGTAGACGCTTGCCGCGATGCTCACATCGTCGCCCAGATCGCTGAAGAGCACCGCCGAATACACAAAGACATAGCCCTCCGCGCCGAACCCGGCAGAAACAGGATCGTCTGCGGTCATGTCCACGCGCACGATCGAGTTTCCTGGTGGTCTGTACTCGGCAAAGCTCATGAATCCGCGTTCTAGCGCCAACGCGCTGCCGCCGCGGCCCAGCCCCACATAGTCGCCGCCTGCGTCGAGAAACTCTTTCAGCGCCTTCTGGCCCTTGGTGCTCAAGCCCGAATAGAACAGCGAAACGGTGTCGTTGAGGAACACGTCATACACGGTCAGGTCAGGACCGGTATTCAGCTCCTCTACCGTAATCGCATCGAACTCGAAGCCAAAGCGCTCCAGCAGGTTGTATCCCTCGGTGTCTATCAGGGCCGCGATGCGCTGCTGCCGCATTTCAGTGGCCTCTGCGGGTATGGTCTGCAGGGCAAACACCTCGAGCCCGTACTCCTGGGCCAGTTCCTCAGCCGGGTAACCGCCGGCTGGAAGGATGAAGGTACCCGCGTCAAAGCTCCGGCCCGAGTCTCCGAACGGCTCCTCTGCGCGGTAGAGCAGCACGTCCGCCGCCAGCAGGGCATTGGTCGCCTGGATCGCGGCAATGCTCGTGGGAGCATAGGCATAGGCATCTGCCGGCCCGCCCTCCACCGATCCCTGGGGAGGATCGGCCGCCTGGATCTCGACGGTCGCGATGTCTATCTTGTCCTCCATTACCACCAGATCCGCGCCCCACAGCAGGGCGTTGCTCCACACAGTGGGCGGCGAATAGAACTCTAGTCCCTCGATGTCCGACAGATCCAGCCCGTCCTCCAGGATCGTGTTGGCCAAGCCCCGCTTGGGCTGATCCAGCCAGACCACGTAGGTCCCCTCAGGGTACGCGACACCGTCAAGGGCGAATGACTGGGTCGCCTGGTGCACCTCCACATCGTTGTACAGCAAAAAGTCGACCAACCGCACCGCCTGGTGCTGGCTTACCTGGAACGGCGGGCCTGCAGGGATCACATAGCCTGCCGGAAACTCTTTGATCATCAGCTCCAGGTACTGATCATGCTCGGGCAACAGCTCGGGCGGGATTGGTTGCTGGAGCAGGTCCAGGTGGCCTCGCAGAAAGATCTCGATCTGGTCTTCGAGCATGCCCTGTTTGTTCTCTGCCACGTACTTGAGCGCGCCCCAGACGGCGGCATAGTCGGCGGCGACTCCCCGCTCATCGTGGTAGGCAGTCTCCAGCGTGTGACCGTAGGCACCGTGGAACATGGCGTACATCGGCGTGTAACTGGGTGCCCAGTCATCCCAGCCTAGATCGTCATCCCGGTATGGGATCTGCGCCTCGAAGCCCAACTGGTCTAAGAGCTCGGCCTCCATGGCCTCGGCCAGGTAAAGCGCCCAGCTGATGTACAGATCGTATTCATAGTTGGGGTTGTGCGGCGGCGTGCAGGGCTCGATCAGCATCGGGTTATAAAAGCCGTGCAGATCCAGCAGCACCATGGGGTTCCAGTCGGCGATGACGCGCACCATGGCCCGGGTCTCTGGCTGCGACTGGGTGATAAAGTCCCGGTTCAGGTCGAATCCGTTGGCGTTGGCGCGCTGGTTCAGCACCCGCCCGTCGGGATTGGCCACTACGTTGACCAGCAGGATGACGCTGTCCAGGATTGCCTGCACCTCCTCGCTATCATCGTAGGCCAGGGTCTCGATCAGCTCGATCGCAGCGTCGACGCCGGGATACTCGTTGCCGTGGATGCTGGCGTTGATGAAGAACGGCACCTTGAAATCGCCGAACTTCTCGATCATCTCCAGCGCCTTCTCCGGGTCTTCCAACATCATGCGACGGATGACCTGGTACTTGCCCAAGCGGCCCATCGCCTGCGGATCAGAGAGCGTGACAAGGAACAAGTCGCGCCCCCCGGCCGACTGCCCGATCACGTCAACTCTTACGCGATCGCTATTGGACTCGATCTCGTGCAGCTTGGCCGAGATTTCGGAGTACGGGATGGCATCGTATGGGACCCCAACGATATCCTTGTCGAGTGTGGTGTCCCCCTGCCGGGGTGAACCGGCCACGACGCTGGCGGGAACCAGCAGCGCCACGATGCAGAAGATGGCGATGATGCGCCATTGCAGTTGCTTCCAAGTTCGATTATCCATGTGGGCTCTCCTTTTCTCCTGACAGTGTCCTTCCGCCTCCAGAAATGCTCGCCTTGTACGCATCACCTCCTTTGGACAAAGCAAATCGCCGCAGCGCACCGTGCGGCCACCCTCAAATCGACCTCGATACCAGCGACTTGGGGGAACGAAAACAGTGCCCCCCTCTTTCACATGAAGGCAACTTCCAGTGTATCGGATCGGCGCATCAATGTCAATCCTACCTGCGCATGATTTTCGAACTAGCGAGTCAAGTGTAGGTGGCGGGGCTGCGATCCCCGCCATCGTCTGATGCGCGGCGGCGTGACTTGCTGCAACTTGTCATTCGCGCCAATCTGCGCTACAATCAGGACGTGACAGACCACTCGCGGAGGAAATGGTAAGGAACTGGCAGAGTGTGGCACGTACTGGTCGAGCCGTGGCCTGCCTGCTTGGAGACTGGGAGGTACTGGTGAAAGCAGAAGAACTGATCAGCCAATACCGGGCCGGAGAACGTGAGTTTGTGCTGGTATCCTTGCGCCGCAGCGAGCTGAGCGGGACCGATCTGTACGAGATCAACCTCAGCGGCTCTGA
>JBFFCR010000461.1:0-3209 GCA_041559855.1 Anaerolineae bacterium
CTGCGCCAGTGATGGTCACGCTGACGACCCGGTTCGTTTCGAGGTCAGGGAACAGGCTCTGGTCTTCCCCCGTAGTGGTGGATCGGGGCCACAGGACCGTGGTCACCAGCGCCAGTTGAAGTACCAGGACTATGATCAGAATCCGGTTCAGTTTATTCATGGGACCCTCCCGATCCTTCTCCTGATGGTTGGGCCTGGGACTCTGGTCCCTCCGCCTCGACCAGGTCCATCGGCTGCTCGCTTCGCCGCCTCAGTGTCCATACCCCGCCGATAACCACCAGGGCAATGAACATAAACGCATAGTTCAGCACCTCCCAGAGGGCTTGCTCCCCCTTCTCCAGCGGCTCTAGCAGGCGGGTGTGCGTGCCCCGCGCGCGGATACTGAGCAGATCCTCGTCCTCGGCCGACCAGTCCACTGCATTCTGCATGAACTGCAAGTTGTTCAGGTAGCGGTCCTGGCTCAGAGACATGGAGACCTGCAGGACCGCATCGTCGATGAACTCGGCGCTGCCGATCACCACCAGGCGGGTGCTGTCGGGCGAGACCCCGATGGTACCCAATGGCCCTCCCACCGTACCGGTCACGGCCTCAGTTGCCTCGAACGGCGAGGCCTGGTCTTTGAAGTAGCTCTCGAACGAGCCGTGGATCGAGACGGCCAGTGGCCAGGACTGCCGCTCGCCCGTGATGGCAAAGCCCAATTTGGGATACAGATTGAGGTCCGGCTGGACATTGGTCTGGTTCCACAGCCACGAGTCCTCGGTTGACTGCAACAGGGTCGTAACCTCGCGCCCCGCGTTCTTTGTCTCGTCGATGGTCAGTGGGGAGACCCAGTTCATGGTCACGGCCTGAAGGCTGGAGACGATGGGGCTCTCCTTGTCCATCCCATCGGAACGGACGTCGACAAAGGGTGGGTAATCTTGCATGGACAGTGGCTCGTTCTGGGTGTCGAACACCATCGACTGCCCCACCTCTATGCCATAGCTGGACAGCATCTGCCTCATGCCACCGCTCACAGCCTCGACGGACAGAGTATACAACATCTCGGCAGGCAGGACATAGTTGCCCGCCGCCACTACCACCGCGCCACCGCGCATCAGATACTGGTCGATGGCGAACAGCTCTTCATCGCTCATGTTCTGCGGAGCGACTATGACCAAGACGTCCACATCGCCCGCTACCCGCCCCGAGGTCAGATCTACTCGCCTGACCGTATAGTCCATTCCAAGTTGCTGTTGCAGCAGACTCCAACTGGAGATGGGCTGGGCCGTGCCCCCATAGATGCTCTGCACTGGCTGGAGATCCGGCAGCCACAGCCCGACTGTCTTTAGAAACCCAGGGGCCGCCCGCCGTAAGGCAGCCTCGATATCGGCGCGTAGCTCGGCCTCGGTTAGGTCGCTAGCCAGGTAGAGCCGCTGGGCCTCATCACCTACCTGCAGGAATAGATCAAAGTAGAACGAGTCTGTAGACAGGAAGGAGGTTGTCATGGGATACAGCCCGTATTCGTTGACCATGGTGCTGCGGGTGATCGGACTGCCCGGCGCATCGAGATCGATGAGCTGGTAGACGAACTTGCCGCCCGACTCCTCCTCAAGATCCTGCGCCACCTCTTCGACGGTGTCCGGCACGTCCTCCAGGTCGGCAGGCAGGGTGTCCGGGGTGATAAAGAAACTGAGCAGGATCGGATCCTGAATGCTGGCGAACACCGAGTCGAGGCTCTGGAAGCCATAGACCACCTTCTTGATGGAGCGCGTCAGATCGTACTCCAGGTTTCGCAAGCGGACTTCCAGATCGCCGCGCGCGGTGGACTCGACCGCGATCAGATCCTGCCAGCCGAGGGTGACGTGCTGATCGCCGTAGCGGATCAGGATATCGAAATAGGAGTTGATGATCGAAGCCTCGTAGCGGTCACTGACGCTGAACTGGCTGGCCTCAATGCCATAGATCTGATTGGCCTCGGCCTCCAATTCCTCGTCGTCGCGCGGATCGACGATCTCGACCTTGATCTTGCCCCCTGCGGCAATCTCGTACTCGCGCAGCAGATCGCGGATGGTGGGGACCAGGGGCGCGAGGAGGGGATGCGTCCGCTCGCTAAAGTAGCCGCGGATCAGGAGTGGCTCTGGCAGGTCTGCGATCAGGTCCTTGGTCACCGGTGACAAACTATATTCACGGCCCTTGGTGAGGTCGGCGCGCAGGCCGCCCAGCGGAAAGAGCCACGTATTCAGGGCCAGTAGATTGGCGATCACGAGGATGACCGTCAGGACGATCTGCCAGCGGTAACGAGCGGTCTGTGAACCCCTGCTCCACCGCTTTGCGTCCAGCGACAGGATGTTCAGAGCAAGAAAGATCACCGTGAGCGAGAGGTAGTAGACGAGGTCGCGCAGATCGATCACACCGCGCTCGATGCTCTCGAAGCGACTCCCGGTGCCGATAGCCCGCAGGATCTGCGCCAGCGTGTCACCCGTCAGGCCGGTCACGCCCGATGTGCCCACCACGTAGAACAGCCCGCCGAGCAGCACAGTGATGATCAGAGCAACTATCTGGTTATCGGTCCGGGATGATACAAAGAGGCCGATCGCTGCATAGGCCGCGGCCATCAACAGGGCAGCCAGGTAGCCCCCGATCACCGGTCCCCAGTCCAGAGGGCCGAGGATGCTTACCGTGATCGGCACAAACAGTGTGAGACCCAGGGCCAGAGCGACCAGGATCATGACTGCCAGAAACTTGCCAAAGACCAGCTCCACACGACGGATCGGCAGCGTGAGAAGCACCTCAAGGGTGCCGGACCGCTGCTCTTCGCTCCACTGGCGCATGGTCAGGGTAGCAAGCAGGAACAACAGAAGGACCGGCATCCAGCGGAACAGCGGGCGGACGGTGGCGACATTCCGGGCAAAGAAGGCTTCCACCCAGAAAAAGGCCAGGAGGGTAATCACCAGGAACGCCCCGACAAAGATCAGGGCCATCGGCGTTCCAAAGTACGCACTCAGCTCCTTGCGAGCAAGGACCCAACTCCGTCTCATAGTGCACTCCTTCCTGTCGTCGCCAATTCGTTAAAGACCGCCTCGAGCGTGCGTACATCGCGGCGGAGCTCTGTCAGGGGCCAGCCCTTCTCGCGGGCCAGGTCATAGATCGCCGGGCGGAGATCCGGGGACACTGGTTCGGAACCGTTCGGCTCGGCTGCCCTGATGCGATAGCCTGCACCCTCAGCCAGA
>JBFFCR010000462.1:0-3207 GCA_041559855.1 Anaerolineae bacterium
GCAGCACAAAGGGCACGATCCTCAGGGAAACTAGGGCCACTGCAATCAGCAGCACAAGAGGCCCCAGCAAGAGCAGGGGATCCGCCAAAGGGACGTTCCCCAGGCGGCTGCCCGCCACGGCGCGGGCCAGGAACGAGCCAGACCGATTCAGTTGCCAGACCAGCAGCCCGCCAAAGGCCAACAGGTAGAGATCCACGTAGCGTTTGTGTAGCACCGACTGCTGGGGTGGGCGCGCATGTGTGGCCTGCGGCTGGCGGCTGCCTCGCCGCGCCGCCGAGAAGACAGGTAGGACCAAGGCCAACCAGCCGACAGCGGCGGCAAGTCCGGATAGCAGCCACGGTTCGCCGGACAACCTGCTCGGCAACAGCTCGCCGCAGATCTGACCCCACAGGAGCAGTATGACTTGGGCCAGCCCTGGACCCAGGAGCAGCGCCGCCGGCAGGACCAGGAGCAGGTTCTCCAGGGCAAAGACGCGCGCAATCTGCCAGGCGCTGGCGCCTTGCGCGCCCAGCGCCGCCACCTCAGCTCGGGAGCGGTCAACGACAAAGGAGGTGAACATGGTCAGCGCATAGAGCACCAAGGCCAGGGTCTGGGCAGTGAGCAGCCAGAGCGCCACTCGCAGGCGGGCCAGCCTCACCAGGGAATCAGCCAGGATTCGGAGCAGCCCGGTGCTGGTCGCGGCGCCCTGGGCTGCAGACTGCGCCTGGAGGTTGGTCAGGTTCGAATGAAGCGCCTCGGCCGTAGCTGGGCTGAGGCGACGGATATTCAAGGTGATGCGCCAGGAGATCTCGTGCGGAAAAACCGGACTGCCGAGATAGCTCTGCATCGATTCAGGGGCGATGATCAGAGGCAACGCCAAGGCATCGGGCTCAAAGTCACCCGTGCCGGTGACGACGGCAAAGGCGCGTAGGTCTCCGCCCCACAGGTCGTCGTCCGGGTCAGGCGACTCGACGATGCCCACAATGTCCAGGCGGTGATAGAGGTTGTTGGCCGTGAGCCGGTCGCCGATACCGACGTCCGCCTGCTCGGCGGCGCGTTGGCCGATGACTGCCTCTACCGACGGCGGCCACTTGCCGATCGCTTCATTCATGCCGGCCTGGATGGGCAACCTGCCCTCCACCACACGCACGTTCTCGGCCAACGGGTCAAAGGAATACACGTCCAGGCGCTCGACGAACGGCCTGGGGATTGCCCCCGCACTCGACGGCGGCGGATCGGCGGGCAGCGCGGCGTGGCGAATCACCAACCGATCCTGTAGCGTGTTGCCCAGGGTCCCTTGTAGGCTGGCATACAGCTCGTCACGAAAGGTGGAGGGCGTCCCAGTGATGAGCAGGGTCCGCTCGGCGGGGCCGGCCTCGTCGAGAGCTCGGCCCAACTCCCGCTCCGCGATGGCGGCGGCATAGCCCGACATACTGGCCAGCAAGGCAGAGGCCAGCGTCAGGCATAACAACACGGCCAGGTTCAAACGCCAGTGGCGTCGCAAGTGGCGCAGCGTGAGCTCCATCATTCCTGCCCTATCCGCAAGATGCGATCAATACGTGCCCGTCGCAGCAGCGCTGTGACGACGCCCAGCATGGCCAAGAGAGCCACAGCCAGAAAGAGATAGAGCCCGCCGAGCGCCAGCCAGTCGGTGCGCGAGACGAAGGGAGGGATGGGCTGCTGTTCGCCCAGGGAGACCGGCAGCCGGGGAAGCGTGACTTGGTTAAGCAACATCCCCAGGAGCGTGCCCAGGGCCAGGCCCGCCAGGATGAGCACGGCTTGCTCGATCACGATCCAGCGGTACAACTGGCGTGGCGACAAACCCAGCGCCCGCATCACGCCGTACAGCATCTCCTGCTGGCGAATGCTCAGATAAAAATGGGTGGCAAAGCCCACCAGGCTCAACAAGATCATCAGCGCGGAGCCGAAAAAGGTCGCGGCGCGCAGCGCCAAGGCCAACGGGTTGGCCTTTAGTGCCTTGCGTACACTGTCCGCCTGCCAGCTATGCGACAGCGCTGGGACCAGGGACGACAGGCTTTCCAGTGAGGTCCGGCCGTCGGTCTGGATCAGGACCTCGTTGGGATTGGTGGACTGCTGTGAAGTATCGTTCAGCACGGCAAGCAGCAGATCACGGGAGGTAACCAGGTAGCCCGCCTCCGACTGCTCGTACACCGTGGGGAAGTAGTCTACCACCCCAGCGATGCGCAGATCGATCTGGGCCGAGTTGACCTCAGCGTGGATCACATCGCCGACTTGCAGGGCCGCCGTCTCCATAAACACGGGATTGGCCAGCGCCGGCAGGGGTTCTTTGGTCCAGGTCTGGCTCAAGCGCAGGGGATAGGTCTGTCTGGGGCAGACAAAGGACATAGATATACCCTGTGCCCACTGCCCGGAGCGGGACATCTCGCTGGTGAGCGCCGTAAACAGGCCCACGTACCGGCTCTGCTCGGCCATGATACCCAGGAACAGGGGGCGGGTGGGACCCTCAAAGTCCTCGACGATCAGGGTCTCCTGGGTTTCCGCATCGACCACCTGCAGGTCATCTGCCACCAGCACGACGCCTCTGGGGATCGGCTCGCCTAGCCGGGTGGCCTGGTTCGTGAACCACAGCGAGTGCAGGCTCAGCGGATAGCTGGAGGGCGGCAGCGCCGGCAACACCCCCTCGAAATAGTGCCAGCCTTTGTTGTCCGGCTTGATGCGCACGCGCAGGCCCATGTCGCGCCCGCCGACGCTCATTGTCACGGTCAAGGACTCGGTCTGCAGGGCACCCGGCCCGCTGATTTCCGGCCGCTGCAGGCCGGCGGTGAACAGCTCACCTTGTGCCGTCTGTATTTTGGCGACCAGCCCTACGCGTTCCGCGTCGTCGTCGCCGTCGACCCAGCGCTCGTAGGAGTTCAGTTCTGCTTTGTCCTGGTACATGCCCCACAACCAGAGCCCGAATTTGGCCGGTTGGCCGGGCAGCGGCAGCAGCGATGGGTTCTCTCCCCCTGGGATCACCAGTTGCCCCAGCAGTTCATCCATCTTCTGATCGGAAAAGTCGCGGCGATAGGTGGTGACGCTGGCGAACGAGTCGGGCTCGATGGCAAGTAACTCGAACTTGGGCCCCAGCGTGCCCTCTGGCTCCACCAGGCTGGGGAGAGAGGGGATGACGTCGGTGATCAGATCTGGCTCGCAGATCACCACTTCAAGACCGGAAGGTGCCTCTAGGGCCGCAAAGCGCAACGTGGC
>JBFFCR010000463.1:0-3203 GCA_041559855.1 Anaerolineae bacterium
AAGGATCCACGGCCCTTGGAGGAACTGGCATCCGGCTTCCTTTCCGATGAGGTGACTGACTGCGAGGCAGCGCTGGCGGGCGCGCGTGACATCCTCGCTGAGTGCGTGGCCGAAGACGCGATCGTGCGCGGCGAGGCCCGTCGCCTGGCACTGGACAGGGCACTGATCACCTGCCGGATTGCAGGGGAGGAGGTCGAGGTCGACCCCGGTGGCAAGTATCGCCTGTACCATGACGCGATGGTTCCTCTGCACGAGCTGCAGCCACACCAATGGATGGCTATCCGGCGAGGAGAGGCCGACGGCGCGCTGAAGGTGGGCGTTGATCTTCCGGAAGCGGACATCCTGGACATGATGGAGATCTCGTTCTTGCGGGGCCCACGCACACCTATCCGTGACCAGGTGGAGGAGGCCATCGCCGACGGGCTGAAGCGGCTGCTAGCGCCCAGCCTCGAACGGGAACTGCGCTCCGCACAGAGTGAAAGGGCTGATGAACATGCCATTCAGGTGTTCTCGGCCAACCTGCGAAAGCTGCTGCTGCAGCCTCCAATGCGCGGTCGCGTGGTGTTGGGCATTGATCCAGGCTATCGCACTGGATGTAAGGCGGTCGTGGTGGGTCCGACTGGAAAGGTGCTGGCCACTGAGACAGTGTACCCTCACGCACCGCAGAAGCGGTGGGACGAGGCCAAGAAGCTGCTCACGGCAGCCATTGAGGGCGCGGACGTGAGCGTGATCGCCATCGGCAATGGGACGGCCAGCCGCGAGACGGAGCAACTGGCGGCCGAGTTGGTGGCGGAGCGACCGGTGTTGCAGTATGCCATCGTCAGTGAGGCGGGCGCTTCGGTCTATTCCGCATCCGAGCTGGCCCGCGAGGAGCTGCCCGGCATGGATGTGTCGATGCGCGGCGCTGTGAGTATCGCCCGGCGACTGCAGGATCCATTGGCAGAATTGGTCAAGATCGATCCACGCTCCATTGGTATCGGCCTATACCAGCATGACGTGGATCAGAAGGCGCTATCACAGGCGCTCGACGCGGTGGTAGAGTCGGTAGTGAACTATGTGGGGGTCGACGTGAACACTGCGTCGCCGGCCCTGCTGCGCTATGTGTCCGGACTGAGCAGGGCGGTGGCGACCAACGTGGTTGCTCACCGCAACGAGCATGGTCCGTTTGCAAGGCGCTCGGAGCTGTTGGAGGTCAAGGGGCTGGGTCCCAAGGCCTACCAGCAAGCCGCCGGGTTCCTTCGCGTACCAGAGTCGGCGAATCCGCTGGACAACACGCCTGTGCATCCCGAGTCGTAAACCACGGTGAAGCGCCTGATGGGGCTGGCCGGAACAAGCTTGAAGGGGCGGGACATGCTGGGCCGGGTCCGGGTTTTGCGCGATGAACTGGGGCTGGCAGGACTGGCCGAGCTGCTAGAGGTCGGTGAGCCCACTCTGGCTGATATCCTGGACGGGCTGGCGCGTCCGGGTCGCGATCCACGCGACGAGCTGGCCCCACCTGTATTGCGCCAGGACGTGCTAAAGATGGAAGATCTGACGGTGGGCATGCGGCTGCGGGGTACAGTGCGCAACGTCGTCGACTTTGGCGCGTTTGTCGACGTTGGGGTCAAGCAGGATGGCCTGGTGCACGTGTCCAAGATGGCAGATCGCTACGTGCGCAACCCATTTGAGGTGGTGGGGGTGGGCGACGTGGTTGAGGTGACGGTAATCAGCGTGGACCTGGAGAGGGGGCGCATTGGTCTGAGCATGAGGGATTGAATCCGGATTAGGTCAGCCAGGGTGCGGCCAACGATCCGCGCAGGCAAGGACTAGGGCGCTGCATGCGATCTGTCAAACCGCTGCGAGAGGACACGCCACTCCTCCCGGATCATGGCCATATCGTAGAACAGCACCTTGAGGACGGCGCCGGATTGCCGGAAGAAAGGCCATAAATGGCGGTAGCGTTGATCCCTGTGAAGGATGCGGAAGCTGGGGTGACTGGCCGGTCGGTAGTGGCTGCCCGTTTCGCGAAAGCCAATCTCGCGGTAGCACCGCACGGCGCGAAGGTTTGTGGCTGCCACGTCGAGGACCATGGCGGCAAAACCCATCTCATCGAAAAAGTGATCCAGAAAGAGGGCTACTGCCTCGGTGCCATAGCCCTGGCTTACATAGTCGGCGCCGATGGTGATCCCCAACCTCGCTGATTGCCGCCGGTCTATGTCCCTGAGGGTAAGGCTGCCGATGACCTTGCGTTCCTCGTTTACAATGGTGTAGAGGCGACGGCTCGGATCGCGGCGCCTCCACTCGTACCAGCGCACGTAGTCCTGTTTGTTCTGCCGCGGGAAGTCAAAAGGCTGGTACAAGGGGTCAGCGAAGGGCCGCCACTTGACCATTTCGTCGAGGTCGTTCCGAGTCATGGTGCGGATCGTGATGCGCTGTCCCTGAAGATTCATGCGTACCATTCACCTTCGTCGCCAGTGTCTCCGGCGCGCTGATTTCCGGCCGCCGGGCGTTGGCTTTCATCATACCATGCTACGGAGATAAGCTCAAGTCGCTGTAGGCTGCAGAGCACCTGAGAACGTGACGCGGATCTGGCTCACTCGCTGGCGGGAAATCGGCGTGAGGCACTCACCCTGTTTGGCGCGACCCCAAATGGGTTGTCCCCTCGCGCTTGACAATACGGGGCTGGTGTTGCATACTACGCTCAGGGGGTATGCTGAGGGTCAGACATGATGATATCCGAACTGATCACAGCGCTAGCTGCGGAGCAGTCACGCGACATTGTGACAAAGATCGAGCTGATGTTTCCTGACTCAATCTTTGGCTTGTTGATGGATGGTTTGCCTAGCGGCGAGACCGGCTCTGGTTACACCATCGGTGCAGATGACATAGTGAGTGTGTCGCTTGTGGCCGATCCGGACGGCAAGCGAATGATCAAAGCCTGCGCCGATCCCGCGCTGTTCGAAAGGAACTATCCCGGGAGCGTCAATGTTACCATGACCGGACGCGACCTCGTAGAAATGGCCCTCAAGATGAAGCGTGCCGGGGGCATACTCGTCTGCAGTGCGACATCATGTCATTCCTATCCAATCTACAGGGCTGACTTTCCAAGACTGCTTGAGCGATCGGCAGGGGAAACAGAGAAGAGACGCTGGCGGTTCTGGGGGCGTACCTAGCCCGCGTTCCGATCCTGGGATGCGCCTGCAGCGCGCGCGGGTAGCACACCG
>JBFFCR010000464.1:0-3198 GCA_041559855.1 Anaerolineae bacterium
CACACAGATACAGCCAGCGTGAACGTCCGTGCGCAGCGATTCTACGAGAGACTGGGCTTTCGGAAAGAGGGCTACACGAGAAGCTATGTTCAGGCATAGGGTAGCGCGCGAACAGCCGCCGGAGCCGGTGGCGCAAAGGTTCCGGGAAGCGCTCAGAGAAGCGGTTGTGCAGGCACAAGGAGGCTGGCAATGATTGTACCACCTGACAACTCATCTCTGTACAGATCCGCCGAAGGCCATCAGAGAGTGATGGAACACTACGATGCAACGCTCAAGGCGATGGCGGTTCCCCACGAGACTCGCTATGTAGAGACAAGTTCCGGGCCCACTCACGTACTCATCTGTGGCAGGGAGAACGGCAAACCGGTTGTTCTATGGCACGGGCAAAATGCCAATGTCATGAGCTGGCTCCATTGGATTCCTGCGCTTGCCCCCGTCCACCGCATCTATGCAATAGATGTCATTGGAGGGATGGGCAAGAGCGCGCCAAGCAGGCCATCCAAGAAGGGACCGGCCTACGGGCAATGGGCAGCCGAGGTGCTGAAGGGGCTTGACTTGCAGCGGGCGAGCATGGTCGGCGCATCCCAGGGAGGATGGTTGATCGCCAAGTTGGCAAGTGTGGCGCCAGAGGCGATAGAGAGCGCCACGTTACTGAGTTCGGCGGGCTTCCTGCCGCTCAGCCTGATCAAGGCCTTGCGAATGCTTCCCCGAGTGCTGTTCAAGCCACCAGAAAAGGCCGCGAGGGAGATGCTGGCAATAGTTTCCGCGCCGGATGTGCCGCCCGATCCCTTTTTCCTCGAGTTGCTAGAGTTGATGTTGCGGTACTTTCGCTCAGAGGCAGCGGCGCCGGCAATGAGTGACGAGGAGATTAGAAAGCTGACCGCGCCGGCCTATCTGCTTATGGGGCAGTACGAGACGGCGATGAATCCATACAAGGTGATCGAGCGCGGGGTGCGGCTGCTGCCGAACTTGGTCAATGCCGAAATTGTGCCCGGGGTTGGCCATTCGATGATCCATCGACAACCGGACTGGGTGATCTCTCGGGTGCTCACTTTCATCGAACGGTACGCGAGATAGGCGGATTTCTTACATGGACTAGCGTCCAGCGCCGAGACGATCCAGGTCCCCTGCCTCCGGCGCGGCGTAATCGACAGCGCGTAGCGCCAGCACCGCATACTCAATCCGCGCCATCTCACTCACACTGGACCAGTCTTCCTCTGACCCCAGGCGCTGAAATGAATAGAAACCAACAGAATACACGGCAATCTCTTTGCGCCGGTCAAAGACTGGTCCAGTGTCTGCGCGGGCTGCCCGACCTCCGAGGTTTTCTTCTGTGCTCTAGCGCGTTCCTGCGTGTCCAAAACCTCAGAGGAGCGATGCCGCCCGGCTTTGGGGAAAAACCTCGGAGGTCGGGCCCAGATGAGGGCAAGCAAGAACAAGAACAGTTGCCCTTGACATTTCCCCCGTTTGTGCTATAATAACATTATAATCACCAAGCTTGACTCCCCCTATTCACCAGAACAGTATCGGTCAGTCAACGCTATAAAACCGTAGTTCCGTCGCGGCCAGAGAGCCCGTGGCTTCGCTGTGCAGGGCTCTCAAGGAGTATCCGGTCGTGTGGCACGTGTTGGTTTGGTCTGGTGTTGCGATCTCGATCGCAGTCTTTTCTCTGTGGTCGGGGATGGTTGCGCGCGTTCGTCCGGCGCCTGTGTGGCGCTGGGAGGCGCGCTTTTTTTCGTGCCTACTCCTCCCGTTCCGGTTTGTCGAGACCGCCGTTCGAGGTGGGGCGCCGCCAAGCTTCCCAACAGCGATGGGACCTTGCCACATGGCACAGGCTCTCGCAGAAAGGGGGTGATGAACTGCAAAGATGGTGGACATCTACTCAAGCCGTCAGGCCCGATTGCGGGCGGACAAGAAGCAAGTCTATTGAAAGGAGACGGTGAACCATGAAGAAGGTACTGCGAACTGTGCTGGCCCTAAGCATGATCTTGGGCCTGCTATCAAGTATGTCGCTGGCAGTCGCCGCCGAGCCCAATGAAGGCGACACACCGGCCCAAAGCTCCCTCCATACAGACTATTTCACCATCTACGATCCGGGAGGAGGAGCCCAGCCTCCCATGACGTACACCGATTCCCAGATACACGTGACGGATTGGGGCACCATGTCAGTCTGCCTGCAGGACGTTGGGGTTGCGGCGTATGATCCACCGTCATGGGCCGACGACATCGCGAACGTGTATGTCGATGGCGTGGTGGTGGGGACATACGACAGCTACAACAATCCCGAGCCGGCTCCGGGACCCGGTCCCGTGCAGTGCTTCACCACGATTGTAGGCGCTGGCACGCACACCGTCATAGTGGAGGTGATCTTCAGCGTGATCCCTGGCAGCATGTTTGCCAAGGAGATAGAAGTCACCGTTACTGATATCGATATCGACATCAAACCGGGAAGCTACCCCAACAGCATCAACCTCGGCTCCCGTGGTGTGGTGCCCGTAGCGGTGCTCACCACTGCCGACTTTGATGCCTCCACCGTGGATCCCGCCACCGTGATGTTTGCGGGCGCTGCGCCCTTGCGCTGGGCCATGGAGGACGTGGATTACGATGGTGACATGGATCTGATCTTCCACTTCCGCACTCGGGAACTCAACCTGGACGAGTTCAGCACCGAGGCCATCCTGACCGGAGTGACGTTCGGCGGACAGGCCATCCAGGGCGTGGACACTGTGAACATCGTACCGTAGCGGGGATAGCGATCTGGCTCCGGCGCTGTTTGTCACAGCAGCGCCGGAGTTTCAGTGTTCGAGGCCTTCGCGGCCTCAGACGGGGCCAATCTACCCGTTGATTGGTCCCGTCTTCTGTTTTGGGCCTCCAGGCCATGAGAAACACGGCCCTGCCACTATCAGAGGTGCCGCAGTCAGCAGCCAGGCAGGGGGCGTTGGGCTGTGGCCCAACGCGAGCAACCTCTGTGGCAAGGCCAGGCCCCTCTCCCTGTGGGAGAGGGGATGGGGCGAGGGCCGCCTCCCCTACCCTTCCCCTACCCCCGGCGCGGCGCAATCGACGGCGTGTAGTGCCAGCACCGCATACTCTAGCCGTTGGGGACCCAGCCGCTCCATCTGGTCGGCGCATGCCCGCACCACGACGTGGCACGGCAGCTCCAGGTCGTCCCCTGCCGCCAGCCGTAGCGCGGCCGCCAGC
>JBFFCR010000465.1:0-3193 GCA_041559855.1 Anaerolineae bacterium
CCGTGTGAGATTGTAAGCGAGCACGCTCAGCGCCATCTCAGTGCGGACGTTCTTCAGCCGCTTCATCAGGAAGTGAGTGGCGCCCATCCGGGCCTTGAGGGTGCCGAATGGGTGCTCGACGCTCTCGCGGCGCTGGCGCATCTTCTCCGGATGCTCGTCGAGCCGGCGCTGGACGGCTTCGAGAACCTCCTCATGCTCCCAACGCGAGACGCGGCGCTGCTTGCTCGGGGTGCAGAGCGCCTTCATGGGGCAGTCAGGGCAGAGGCCCGTCCAATAGCGGCGTATGGCCAGTCCGCCTTCTTCGCGCGTGTAGCGATAGGTCAGGCGTTCGCCGGCGGGACAGATGTAAACGTCCTCGTCGGCAATGTAGCGGAAGTCCTGCTTGCCGAACCGGCCTTGCGCCTTGGCCCCCGAGGTCAGGGGCTTGGGCAAGGTGACCGCGATCCCGACCCGTTCGCAAGCCAGGATCTCCTCGCTGTCGAAGTAGCCGCGGTCCGCCACCACATCCAATTTGTCGACTTCCAAGGTGGCCTTGGTTTGCTTGGCCATCGGCGAGAGCTGCGCGCGGTCGTTGCCCTCGTTTATGACCTCATGGGTGACGATCAAGTGGTGCTCAGTATCGACGGCGGCCTGGACATTGTAGCCAACAACACCCGAGCCACGGCCGGAGGTCGCCATGGAGCGAGCATCGGGGTCCGTCAGTGAGATCTGCTGGTCCGGTGCTGCCTGACGCTGAGCCTCGAGCACTTCCAGGCGCTCCATCTCTTCTTTCAGCTTTGCGATCTTCTCCTCGAGGCGTGTCGTGCGCATGGCCAGCGCCTCCGACGGCTCTTGGCGGTCGGCACTGTCGAGCTGATGCAGATAACGCGCGACGCTCTTCTCGATTTGTGCCATGCGGCGCTTCATCTTGGCCGCCGTGAAATTGCGGTCCCGGTTGTTCACCGCCTTGAACTTCGAGCCGTCGATGGCAACGCTCGCCTTGGCCAGCAAGCCGAGCCGGCGGCAGAGCAAAACGAACTGCGCACAAACCTTGCGGATCGCCGGGCCATTGTCCTTGCGGAAGTCGGCGATCGTCTTGTGATCGGGGACCAGGCGGCCCGTCAGCCACATGACCTCCACATTGCGCCCGGCTTCGCGTTCCAGTCGGCGGCTCGACTGCACCCGGTTCAAGTAGCCGTAAATGTAAAGCTTCAGAAGAACCGACGGGTGATAGGACGGCCGGCCCGTCGCCTGTGGATCAACGCGGCTGAACCCCAGCCCGCCCAGATCGAGACCCTCGACAAAGGCCTCGATAACCCGGACCGCGTTGTTCTCCTCGACCCAATCTTCCAGACTTTCCGGGAAAAGCGTCGCCTGGTCGCGATCAACCCCCTCAACGAAACGCTTCATCCTGTCCCCCCGCGAATCGTACAAGGGAATCATACCAGCATTCGCGTTTTCACACAGGCTGGGTCATTAGGCGACTTCCCGAAACACCATCGAAATCGTCCGCTTTCGAGGGCTAAGCAGTCGTCCCATGTCGCCTTTCTCGGCTTAGGGCGCTGTCAGGCCCTGGAAGTCCGCTTAGCCGCCAAGAGGGGACGCGCCGACCGACCCTTCATTTGGTCGCCTAATAGCCGAGGCTGTTGAAAAAGTCGATGGTCAGGTGGCGCGAGGATTTGCCCGATTTGATTTTACGGGGGACTAACGGCACCAGAGACCATCTCAACGGCTCTACGCGCTCACAGGACAGGGTTTCGGGTGCATCTGCCGGTCCCCCGTGTCGATAATGCCGAACACCGCTCAGTGGGCAAGAAATTTCGGGCCTTGGGCCGTCAACCGACTTTTTCAACACCCTCAGCCAGAAGCCGTCATTCTACATAGGTTGTCCTGGTGTCCTATTCGCCAAGGATGCGACGACGCTCCTCAAACTCTTCCTTATCGATTTCGCCCCGAGCGAATCTCTCCTTGAGGATATCGAGTGGTGTCTTGGTTGGCGATTGATGGTGGGGGTTGTTGATATGGCTTGGACCACCGAGCCAGCGCACCAGCAGCACGACCACTACCACCGCCACGGCGATAAACACGATCATCATGATCGGACCAAAGAACCAGCCGTGCCAACCTCCGTTCCACATGTGGGGACCATAACCTGGTCCCTGAGGTTGCTGCGCTAAGGCTGCGGCTGGTGTCAGGATACCTAGCAGCGCCGCAAGCCAGAGAGTTGATCGGTTCATCGAGAGCCTTCCCTACTGCGCAGGTTGCATCCACCCTGTATGACGATCCACTTCTAGTCTTTGTACGAGTGATCCGTCCTGCGTGACGATTTCGGCAACGATAGTATCGTCGTCCTTCTCTTCGACCGTGCCAACCTTGAGGTTGGGGTTCCCTTGCCAAGCGAGACGGTGCTCCATCATGTGCTGAACATCGGCAGCGGTAAGGTCCTGACGGAGCGGCTGCATCATTCCAGGTCCCATGCCCTGGCCCATGCCGTAGCCGGGACCCATCATGCCCCGCCCCATCATGGGCATCTGGCCTTGTTGGCCCATCATAGGTCCCATGCCTTGGCCCTGGCCCATCATAGCGTGGCCCTGGCCCATCATAGCGTGGCCCTGACCCATCATACCGTGGCCCATCATGGGCATCTGACCTTGTTGGCCCATCATGTCCGGTCCCATTCCCTGGCCCATGCCATAGCCCGGTCCCATTCCCTGGCCCATGCCATAGCCTGGTCCCATCATTGGTCCCATGTGCCAACCGCGATGCGATCCACAGTAAGGGTCGCCGGATCCGCCGCCAGGTCCATGCGCAAGTGCCAGCGACGAAACGCCCAGGCTTATTACTGCTGCTAGCCCAGCAGCCAGGACTGTTTCATTGAGTGTCATGTTCCCATCCCTTGACAAAGTGCCGCACACGCAGAGGAGTCAAAGTCCTAAGGCGTGAGATCGATCGCCACCGCATTGAGGCAACCGTTAGCCGATCCCGCCGAATTAAGAAAGCTAGCGCTAATTTCGTCGGCGCTCATTGATCTCTATCAGCCAACGCGATGACACCTTCAAACCGGCGCTTTACGTCACTCGGCTAAATCGGCAACAAAGGACTTAGTTGGTGGCACTATTAGGTTCCTATGATCGTCGCCTATCCTGGGCCTCCGATGAAACTTAGCAATGTTCAAACTCGTGAAATGCGCAAAAAACAATTCGTCAACTTTACC
>JBFFCR010000466.1:0-3192 GCA_041559855.1 Anaerolineae bacterium
CGTGCCGCCCGGCTCGCGAGTGGTCAAGACGTCGCATCCCAGGTCACGGAGGCGGGATGCCAGCAGACGTAGCTGGCTGGTCTTGCCGCAACCCTCTGGACCCTCAAATGTGACAAAGAGACCCAAGATGTGCTCCTGTGTAGCCGCTACTCCTCACGGTGGCGCCGATGGTATTCTCTGCGGGTGGCAGTCTGTACCTACGATCACGGGGATTATACTCGAAAAGCCATGGCACGGCAAACAGGCCTGGAGCGTACGGCATACGCACGCAGGCATGCACGCCTGCACGCTTGCATTTCCCACATACCCGATCGCCAGGATCTTGTGAAAGTCCAGCTCGCGGACGATTGCCTTCCGCCGCCCGATGCTCGAGATCTGGCGCTCTCGAGCGAGCGATTCCAGCTTTGCCATGGCTTTGACCCTGTCCTGCGCGACAGGCAGTCGCATGGCTAGAGATAGAGACCCCCGGTCTCTTGGAGAAACCGGGGGGGTTGGGTGCAGGCGACGGCATCCCTCCGCCGGACTTTGACGGAGCCGTAACCCTACCACCGGCCTGTTTGGCGCCCCGGGGTACTTTGTGATAGAATAGCAGCGGGTTGTACCTACCAGAAGAGACACGCCGGCTCTGGCAGGGAAAGAGAAAGGAGAACACGATGATTGTCACCACCAAAGATCTGTTCAAGATAGCCTACGGCAAGTTCGCCGTGGGCGCCTACAACATCAACAACATGGAGCAGTGCATTGGCCTGTTCCAGGGGAACCTTGATTCCCAGGCACCCTTTATCATCCAGATTTCGCGCGGCGCACGCAGCTATGCCCGCGTCAAGATGCTGGAGGGGCTCATTCGCTCTGCCGAAGAGGTCTTTCCCAGCGCCATTTTTGCCGTGCACCTGGATCACGGCGACGAGCAGGCGTGCTACGACTGCATCGACTCTGGCTTCTACAGCTCGGTGATGATTGACGCCTCGCATTTTCCCTTCGAGGAGAACATTGCCATCACACGCCGGGTCGTGGATCGCGCCCATGCCAAAGGGATCAGCGTAGAAGCCGAGCTGGGCATGCTGGGCGGCGTGGAGGAGGATATTCAGGTCGACGAGAAACACGCAATGCTCACCGACCCCGACGAGGCCGCCGAGTTTGTGGAGCGAACCGCATGCGACAGCCTGGCCGTGGCCATTGGCACCAGCCACGGCGCCTACAAGTTCAGTGGGACCCAGGGCCTGCACTTTGAGCGATTGGCCGAGATCCAATCCAAGCTGCCCGGCTTTCCCCTGGTCATGCACGGTTCCTCCTCCGTGCCACGGGAAGAGGTAGAGCGCATCAACGCTGCCGGCGGGGCGATGGATCCCTCCGCAAAGGGCGTGGACGAGGACGAGTTCGTCAAGGCCGTCCCACTGGGTGTGACCAAAGTCAATATCGACACCGACGGCCGCCTGGTCTGGACCCGCGTGCATCGCGAGTACTTTCGCGACCACCCAGAGAAATTCGACTTCCGCGGGCCGGGCAAGATCTTTATGAGCGAATACGCCAAGTTTATCGCCCACAAGAACGTCAAGTTGCAGAGCGCCGGTCGCCTCGAAGAGGTCCGCGCCGCGCTGGCCTAAAGTCGCCAGGGGTGCACCCAGCACAATGACTCCCGGCAGGCAGCGTCCCGCCGGGAGTTTTCAGATCGATGATCCACCAGTTGGCAACCTGCTCGTTGGGGCGCGTCTTGGGGGGGTGATGATGGACCTGAAAGGACAGGCGGCGAGCCACGCGCTTACCTACGTCCACAGCGGCATGGTGTTGGGATTGGGCTCCGGTTCCACCGCCGCCCGCTTTCTCGATCTTTTGGCAGAGCAGTTGAGGGCCGGCGCATTGCACGATATCGTGGGTGTGCCGACCTCGGAGGAGACGGCACAACAGGCTCGCGCTCTGGGCATCCCTCTGGTCACACTGGCCGATCACGAGCGCCTGAACCTGGCGGTGGATGGCGCAGACGAAGTGGACGGTGATCTGAACCTCATCAAAGGGCTAGGCCACGCTCTGCTCCGCGAAAAGATCGTCGAGAGCAACGCGGATCGCTTTCTGGTCATCGTCGACGAGTCCAAGATGGTTCAGCGCCTGGGCCGCGGTCCCCTGCCGGTGGATCTTGTGCCCTTTGGTTTCGAGGCTCACCTGCGCTGGCTCAACACCCTGGGCTGCCGCGCCGAGCTGCTCCTGGAGGACGATGGGACCCCAACCACCACTGACGACGGCAACTATATGGCGCTCTGCCAGTTCCCGGAAGGGATTGCCGCTCCCAGTGCCCTGGCCCGCGTGCTGTCCGACCGTGCCGGCATTGTCGAACATGGCCTGTTCCTCGACATGGCCACCGAGGTGATTATCGCCGGGGACGGGGGCATCCGCGTGCTCCGTCGCGAGGCATAGATCCCCATGCAGATCGAATTTCCCAGCTTCCAAGCCCCAGGCGCAGAGCGCCGTGTACTGACGGTCGGCGAGTTGACCGTTCGTATCAGGGATCTGCTAGAGCTCGCGCCAGAGCTACAGGACGTGCGGGTGCAGGGCGAGATCTCCAATCTCGCACGGGCAGCATCGGGACACCTCTATTTCACTCTGAAGGACGCCGAGGCCGCGATCAGTTGCGTGATGTGGCGCACCGCCGCCGATCGTCTGGACTGGCGACCGGAGCATGGCGCCGCGGCGATGGCCCGGGGGCACATCTCTGTCTATCCGCCCCGGGGCAGCTACCAGCTCTACGTCGAGGATCTGCAACCCGCGGGACTGGGCGACCTGCATGCCCGCTTTGAGGAGCTCAGGGAACGGCTGAGGAACGAGGGTCTGTTTGAGGAGGAGCGCAGGCGGCCCCTGCCCACCTTCCCGAAGGTAGTGGGGGTCGTCACGTCGCCCCAGGCCGCCGCCCTGCGCGATGTGCTCAATGTGCTCCGCCGCCGCTATCCGCTGGTCCGGGTCATACTGGCGCCAACGATGGTCCAGGGTGACCAGGCGCCGCCCCAGATCGTGGCAGCGCTGCGCGCCCTCGATGCCCGCGACGACGTGGACGTCATCCTCCTCGTTCGGGGCGGAGGATCACTCGAAGACCTGTGGGCATTCAACGACGAGCGCGTGGCGCGGGCCATTGCCGCGTGCCAGCACCCGGTGGTGAGCGGCGTCGGTCACGAGACTGATTTCACCATCGCGGACTTTGTGGCC
>JBFFCR010000467.1:0-3182 GCA_041559855.1 Anaerolineae bacterium
CGCGCAGACACAGCAGGTCGAGGCCATTGTGAGCGCACTCAACCGGCACGCCTACGGCCGGGAGCTCAAGCCGATCGTCCTATCCCACCACGAGGTGCTCGCCCCGACCCTGGAGAAGCTGCGCGAGCACCGCGGAGAGCGGTGGGCCTGCCTGTTCTGCAAGCGGATCATGATGAACAAGGCCGCCGAGATCGCCGAGGAGATGGGAGCCAACGCCATTGTGACTGGGGACTCGCTGGGTCAGGTCGCCAGCCAGACCTTGAGCAATTTGGAGGTGATCTCGTACGGGATCCAAAAGCCGATCCTGCGCCCGCTCATCGGCATGGACAAGACCGAGATCATGGAGCTGGCGCGGCGCATCGGCACCTACGAGCCGTCCATCAAGGACGCCCACGTCTGTCCCTTCCTGCCGGACCGCCCCCTCACCAAGGCCAGCGTGGCCAACCTTCGCGTTCTGATCGAGCAGATGGAGGGGAGCATCGCGCCCGCCGAGGCAGCAGAACACGCGGGATCCCAGAGGTCAGAGCCGGATGGCCAGACGTAATCCCCGGTGGCTGCGCCTGACGATCTTTGCCCTGGCGAATCTTGTCTGCTGGGCAGGGCTCGCCGCTGTGGTCGGCCTGATGGTCAGTCCCAACCTGAACCTGGGACTCGAGACGAGTCTGCGTGCCGGGCAGGCCACGGTAGCGGCCTTGTGGGATCGGATAGGCCAGGCCCCCACCGCAGCCGCAGAGTCCGGGCAAGGATTGCCGGAGGCGCCAGCAGGATCAACCCTGACAGGGGACCAGCCCATGGCCGCGGTCGTCACGCCTGGAGGCTCGGTTCCGGCGAGCACACCACAGCCCAACACGACCGCGGCGGCAGAGGCCACGGAACAGGCCGAGGACATGCTCACGCCTGAGCCGGAAGCGACGCGGGTGAGCCAGCCCTTGCTGCTGACAGACCCTGCCTTCAGCAACACGACGCTCCTGGATGCAGAGATGGCCCGCTCCAGTCCCGGTCGCGCGGTGCAGATCCGCTACCAGGAAGTCGCCCTGAATGCCGAGATCGCGACCCTGTGGCAGAACAACCCCGACTTGCCCTACCGCAACGTCTGGGTGGATCTGAGGCCCGATCAGGTCGTGGTCACCGGCCGGACCTCGATCCTTAGTTACGAGGTGCGTGCCGAGATTGCCGGCGAGATCACGGCAGCCGATTGCGTGCCAGTGCTCAGGATCGAGCGCGTTGCCGTTGCCGGTGTGATGATCCCCAGGTTCATCTGGACCGAGGTGGAGAGCAGGGTCATGGAAGCCATGACCTGGTATCCCGCCGACTATCCCCTCTGTGTGGAGCAGATTGTCCTCGAGGAAACACAAGCCACGATCTACGGGCATCGTCGCTAGTGGAGGAGCCGGATGCGAGCCCTTATCCTTGACAGCCAATCGGGAGACAAGCCGCAGCCACGCCTTGCCAGAGACCTGGCCATTCCCGAGCCGCCACCGGGCGAGGTACGGGTGCGGACCGTGCTGGCTGGCATCTGTAACACAGACCTCGAGGTGATGCGCGGGTACGCAGCGTACGAGGGTGTGTTGGGCCACGAGTTCGTGGGCATTGTGGACAGCGCCGAAGATCGATCGCTGTTGGGCCAGCGGGTCGTGGGCGTGATCAACGCCTCGTGCGGCGTGTGCCCCACCTGTCTCGCCGGACGGGCTTCCCACTGCCCCACGCGAACGACACTGGGCATCCACAGCCGGGCGGGTGTCCTGGCAGACTACTTTTGCCTGCCAGCGCGAAACCTGCACAGGCTGCCCGCCAGCCTTGCGGACGAGGCAGCCGTCTTTACCGAGCCGCTGGCTGCCGCCTGCCAGGTGCTGGAGCAGGTCCACGTACGACCCACCGACCGCGTGCTGGTCATCGGCGACGGGAAGCTCGGGCTGCTGGTCGCCCAGGTCGTGGCGTTGAGCGGCTGCAATCTGACCGCGATAGGCCGCCACCCCGAAAAGCTGGCGATCCTGTCGGCGCGGGGCATCAGGACGAAACTGGACCGCGATGACATCGCGGGCGACGCCGACCTGATCGTCGAATGCACGGGCCAACCTGGCGGATTCCATCGGGCGCGAGACCTGCTGCGCCCCCGCGGTACCCTGGTGCTCAAGAGCACCTACCACGGCCTGGTGGAGACGGACCTCTCCAGCCTCGTGGTAGACGAGATCCAACTCGTGGGCTCGCGCTGCGGGCCATTCGCGCCGGCCATCAATCTGCTATCGCGCGGGCTGGTGGATGTCCTGTCACTCATCGAGGCCGAGTACTCCCTTAACGAGGCGATGGCCGCATTCGAGCATGCCGGGCGGCGCGGCGCGCTCAAGGTGCTGGTGCGTCCCTGAGAGGCCCACCGCCGCGGCATGGTCACGGCATCCCCCCAAGAGCCGAACCATCGGAGCAAGCGTGAGCAGCGAAAATGCAGCGAATCACAAAGAAATAACCGGAAGCCAGGCGCTGGCGTACGGCGCGCTTGGGGCTGCTGTCGACTATGTCACCGGGTACCCAGGCTCGCCAGCCACAGGCGTCGTCGACGCACTGCTGGCTCTGGCAGGCGACAGAGTCCGCATCGAGTGGGCCATCAACGAAAAGGCGGCTTTCGACGCAGCCTTTGGCGCTTCGCTGGCGGGTTTCCGCTCGCTCCTGTGCCTGAAGAGCGTCGGGCTGAACGTCGCCCTCGATTCGCTCATGGTCAGCAACCTCGC
Source organism: Anaerolineae bacterium (assembly GCA_041559855.1). GTDB lineage: Bacteria > Chloroflexota > Anaerolineae > JAAYZQ01 > JAAYZQ01 > JBFFCR01. The sequence continues at coordinate 2,724 of JBFFCR010000467.1, forward strand.
GGGTGGCGACGGCGGCTTTGTCATCCTGGTGGGTGATGATCCAGGAGGGTGGGGCTCGCAGAACGAGGAGGACTCGCGACCGCTGGTTGCCGCCGCCGAGGTGCCCCTCCTCGAGCCGACCTGCGTGCACGACGCGCTGCAGGTGATGCAGCATGCCTTCCACCTGTCGGGCCGTTTCCGGATCCCGGTTGTCGTGCGCATGACGCGGGCGCTATCCGTTGCCCGGGCCCCTGGCGCGCCCGACTCGACGCCCGAACACCGCGCGCGCCGGGGGTCATTTGTGCGGCAGGGGGACCGCTACAACGTCCTGCCGGTCCATGTGGTGGACCGCCATCGCCAGCTTCACGCCGCGGTCAGAGGGGTACAGGCCCTGGTCGAGGGCTCGCCCCTGAACCGCAGAGAGGGACACGGCGAGGCCGGCGTGATCGCCGCCGGGTTCGCCCACCAGAAGGTGCAGGA
>JBFFCR010000468.1:0-3179 GCA_041559855.1 Anaerolineae bacterium
ACCATTTCCCTCATCTATGGCCTGCCCGACCCTGCCACCTTTCCTGCCGACGATCTGCGCCGTGCAGCTGATGAGGTGCTGCACACCCGCTCGACCCTGGCCCTTCAGTACGGACCCGAGCAGGGCTACGGACCGTTGATTGATTACATCAGGCGAAAACTCGCCAGCGACGAGGGACTGGAGGTAGAGCGCCAGCAAATCATCCTCACCGGTGGCTCAGCCCAAGCACTCGACCATCTATGCACGCTCTTCACCAGGCCGGGCGATATCGCCCTCGTCGAGGCGCCGACCTATCACGAAACCCTGCAGCTCTTTCGCGACCACGGATTGCGTCCTCTCCAGATCCCGACGGATGCCTCCGGCCTGAAGGTAGATGCATTGGCCCGCCGCCTCGAGGCGCTGGCGCATCGTGGTGAACGGGCTCGGCTCCTCTACACCATTCCCAACTATCAGAATCCCAGTGGCATCACCCTCAGCGCGGAGCGCCGCCCACCCATTCTTGCCCTTGCCGAACGCTTTGAGCTCCTGATCGTGGAAGACGATGTATACCGCGACCTGACCTATGGCGACAAGCCGCCTGCCTCCTTCTACGCGCTGGATAAGGGCAGGCGAGTGCTCCGCATCGGCAGTTTTTCCAAGATACTCGCGCCTGCGCTGCGCATGGGCTGGATGCTCGGTCCTCCCGGTCTCATCACGCGGATGATCGGCAGCGGCCTTCGATGTATGGGCGGGGGCGCCAATCCCCTCGTGGCCAACATACTGGCGACCTACTGCGACCAAGGCAATCTCGAGCCACACATCGAAGAGCTACGCCTCGTCTATCGCGAGCGGCGAGACGCCATGCTGCAAGCGCTTGACCAATGGATGCCTGACAGAGTGACCTGGACCTATCCTGGGGGTGGATTCTTTATCTGGCTGGGTCTACCTCCTCCACTCCATGCCACTGAGGTGGCAAGCCTGGCCAGGAAGGCCAAGTTGCTGCTTCCTGTTGGCGATCCATTCTTCGCTGAAACGCCTACAGGCCAATACATCCGCCTGGCCTTCAGCTACGTGACCCCGGCCCAGATCCAAGCCGGCATCGAGATCTTGGGCCGTGTAATGCGCAACCACCTGCGCACAGGTTAGCGGGTCTCAGTCTGCTAGCCATTGGTGACCCATACGACACCCGAACCGGGTCGCTTCACCGCAAGCCGTGACGTCTTCATCGAAAGCCTGGATTGACCGGCGAGCTCTACAGAGTCCAAATGACGTACCCGGTCTTTTTGCCGGGACCACAGCGCTGTGCTATAATCTCCGCGCAAGGTTGGCACGCAGGGCCAGAACACACAGGGAGGAGACTATGACCTTCACCCAGGAGCCCAAGGAGCAGAGTATTGCCTGGTTCCACGACCACGTCTCGTCGGGCAAGGCAGCCTTCTTTGCCCAATACGATATGCAGTTCGTGCCTGGGCGGCACGCTGGCATCTACATCTGGGATGTCAGCGGCGAACGCAAGCTGATCAACTGCCATTGCAACGGCGGTGTCTTTAACCTCGGGCACCGCAACCCGGCTGTCGTCCAGGCGCTGATACAGGCACTCGATGATTGGGACATCGGCAATCACCATCTCATCTCCAGGCAGAGGGCGGCTCTCGCGCGTCGCTTGGCACAGCTGGCCCCCGGCGACCTTCGCTATAGCACCTTTGCCGTGGGAGGCGGTGAGGCCATCGACTTTGCCATCAAACTGGCGCGTGCCCACACGGGACGCCCCGGCATCATCTCAGCATGTGGCGGCTACCATGGTCACACCGGCCTGGCTCTCGCCGCCGGCGATCCCGCGTACCGCAGCGCCTTTGGTCCCATGCCTCCCGGGTTTCTCCAAGTGCCTTTTGCCGACATCCCGGCACTCGCTGCCCGGATGGGGGGCGACACGGCAGCCGTCATCCTCGAGACGATACCCGCCACCCTGGGCATGCCCATTGCCCCGCCCGGCTTTTTCGCTGAACTCCGCGACCTGTGTGACCGGCACGGCGCACTGCTGATCTTGGATGAGGTACAAAGCGGTTTGGGTCGTACCGGCACACTCTGGGCCATCGAACATTGGCGCAGCCCTGATCATGCCAATGACAGAGTAGAGCCCGACATCTTGGTGACAGGCAAGGGCCTCAGCGGGGGCGTCTATCCCATAGCAGCCACCTGCTACCGAGCTGAACTGAATAGATTCTTGCACGACAACCCGTTCATCCACATCTCTACCTTCGGTGGGTCTGAGGTGGGCTGCACAGTCGCACTCAAAGTCCTAGAACTGACCGCCGATCCCGCGTTTCTCCGGCACGTCAACGAACTGGCTGACCGGTTCGCCAGTGGCTTGGGGCAATTACGGGCCCGCTACCCAGACACTCTGGTAGAGGCCAGGCAGATGGGTCTGATGATGGGGCTGGTTTTTCCAGACGAGACCTGCGGCCCCATGATGACCAAGTTGATATATGAGGAAGGTGTATTGGCCATTTACGCCAACAATGACCAACGTGTGCTTCAGTTTCTGCCGCCTCTCGTCATGAGCGACCTGGAGGCTGAGGAGACCCTAGCAGCACTCGATAGCGCCCTGGCCACGTTGAGCCAACTGCGAGGTTGGCCCATTAACCACTAGAACATGCAAGACATGGAGGTTCGATTATGGTGCACCTGATCCCCGTTGTCTTCCTAGTCGTGAGTGTACCTCTACTCGTCAGAGCAGAGATCAAGAACAACAAGAGTCAGGTCCATGTTCTCAAGCCCCTTTCCACAGTGCTGGTCATCGCCGTGGCATCGCTGTCGTTTCTGCTGCCATCCGCTCAGCCAGCCTTCACGCTTTGGATAGTCGTTGGACTGGTTCTGTCCCTGGGCGGCGACGTGGCCCTGATGCTCGAATCGGACCGGGCCTTTTTGATCGGATTGATCCTGTTCCTGCTCGCTCACGTGATCTACGCGATAGCGTTCACCGTGCCCAATGGCTTCCATTCTGCCGACATCATCGCTGGTATGGTCATGCTTGCCATTGGGATCCTCATGTACCTCTACCTGCGGCCCGGCCTAGGAAGCATGAACGTCCCTGTGATCCTCTACACCTTGATCATTTGCTTTATGGTAAGCCGGGCCATCTCGACTTTCTTTGGGAGCGCCTTCACCTTCACCCAGGCCTGGCTGCTAAGCTTTGGCGC
>JBFFCR010000469.1:0-3171 GCA_041559855.1 Anaerolineae bacterium
AACTGGCTCCGCCTCACCACCGGCATGCTCAACGGCCTGGCGCTGATCACCATCGTCATGCCCATCTTTACCTATACCCTGTGGAAGGACACCACGCGTGACAGCGTGATCAAGAGTGTGTGGGAGATACTCGCGATATTGCCCGTCGCGGCTCTTCTGATCTGGATCATCCAGGCCGAGATCGGCTTCCTGCTCTACCCGCTGGCCATCCTCAGCAGCCTCGGCGTGTTGCTCATGCTCTTCCTGCTCAACTCGATGATCGCAGCCGTCGTCCTGGGCCGCGAGGGACTGGCAAGGAACTGGGCCCAGGCCGCCATTCCCTTGACCATAGGCCTCGGCATGGCCATCCTACAGATGAGCGCCATGGCCTTGCTCCGCGTCTACCTGACCGCCACACTGGGCATACCCTTCTAGCCGAGATGCGAGGCAGAGATCGAGCAAACGCGCGTTGCGAGAAGTCATCCTGACCGCATCGAAGGATGACCGCACCTACCTGAGCCCCTGATCAGGCCCGGCGCCGGACTCGCCGGGTTCACCACCTGCCGCAGTGCCCACCTTGGCTTGAGACCCCTCCCGCTGTGGCTGGCGCGACGCCTCCAGCACCGCCCGGAACAGACGCGCCGGGCTCTCACGGATCCAGCCAAAGGCGAGCAGCGTGCAAACCAGCGTAAAGGCCAGCACAAAGGCGCGCCGGCCAATCACAAACGTCGCAATCGGCTGGGTCAGCCCGGCCAACCCCAGGACTGCTGCCCAGCCCCCCTCCAGGAACCCCAACGACCCCGGCGTCACCGCAAAGACCAGGGCCAACTGCGTCACCGCGATCCCCATCGCCAACACATGCCACGGGATCTCCAGCCGCAGAGCCTGGGCGACAAAGAACAGCCGCACCGAGAGCAGCCCGTACATCAGCAGGGTCAGCAAAAACGCACGCAGCGCAACCCTGTTCTCCAGCAGCGTCTCTGTGGACAGGCGTTCCAGCTGCCTCAGCAGGCGCGGCCCAACCCGAGGCACACGTCCCAGGATAGGTCCGGCGAAGCGCGCGCCAAGCCGGCCCAGCAGCCGGACCGCCTGCTCATACCGCCAGCCAATGAGCACAGCACCTGCCACGGCCATCCCGCCCATGATCCCCAGCGCCAACGGGCGCCCGATCCAGCCTACCAGGAACAACCCTGCAGGCACGGCCAGCAATAGGGCCAGGATCAGATCGAAGAGCTTGTCCACCAAGACCGACATCGCCGATCGCCCCAGCGGCACCTGCTGCGACAGGTTCAGGGCCACCGGTCGGGCACCCAGCATCCCCACCGACACAGGGAGCACCTGCCCCGTCAGCATCCCGATCATGTGATAAGTAAAGAAGTAGCGAAACGCACAGATCTCGGATCCGATCAGCCAGTTGGCGAGGAGCGACCAGCGCAGGGCAGCCACCAGATTCCACAACAACTGCACCGCCAGCGCTGCCAGCACGTACCACCAGTCTCCCAGCACGATCTGCTGCCAGGCCTCCTCCCCACCCAGGTACAGGATCAGGCCCAGGGCCAGCACGCCAGCCAAGTTTATGGCCCACGACAGGATGCGGTTGCGCCTCTGCTTCTCCCCTTGCCTGCTCATCTCCCCCCTACGCACCATCCAGCGATCGAACTGGCCCAGTATACCACACACCAACCGTTCGCGCACATTGCCCTGCCCCCGATGATGCCTCCTTCTTTGGACTCACCAGGCTATCAGAAACTGCACGATTCCGGCGGAAGTTGACTGAAGCAGCGATGCCGCAGTATACTCAAGAGGAATGAATGCCCGAAAGTCCAAAGACAGCCTCCCCTCGTTTTCAGCGCAGGAGCCAGACTTTGACGGGGCCCTATCTCCCGCGAGGTTGCTTTTGCCCCGAAACCTCAGCCATGGTATACTCGGGGCAGCGCACTCGATCCTGACGGTGGCACCGCTGCCGCCGCCAAGATCTGAATCTCCACGAGAACGAGACACCATCGTGCGAGCGAGACAGGACCCCCTTCCCCTTGCGCTGACCTTGATGACGGTCATCGACAGCGGCGGCAAGTGAGGTAGCCATGCCGGCGGAGGCGGCTGCCCAGTAGGAGGTGGATGATGAGCGAGGTCGAGGACCTCCTGGAGAGAATGCTGACAGCGTTCGAAAAGGTCATCCAGCCTGGTGACCTCAGCGCACGAGGACGTGGCATGGCCAAGTGGACCAGCGTCCAGTGCCGGGAGCAGATCGCGCGAAGGTACGTCGAGATGGAAACCGAGATCGCCTGGTTGCAGGCGCAGATCAAGGAGCTGCTGGAAGTGTGCAGAGGGGCTATGGAAACGGCGGGCGACGGCACCGATGGGCTTGGGTTGGCAGAGGTCGAACTCCTACGTAGGCTCCCCACCGTTATCGCCGGGGCCGAGCCAGAGGCATCCAGCGGCGAGCAGTCGCTTGACGGGCTGGCATCTCGGGAACAGAAGGAGCAGGTGAGACCCGGCAGATCCTATCCGTTGTGTCCCTTCTGTGGATACCGTGCGGATCCGAGGATGTCCGGCTGTTTCGAGGCATTTAGAGACCACATGAGCAAGTGCAAATACCACCCGGCCGGGGCGGAAATCGAGCGGCTGCGCACGGCCCTGGAGGCGGTTGTGCACTATACAAGCAGGGAGGACGAGGACGGCTGCTGTTTCCCCCTCAACGTACGGGAGGTGGAATATCTGGATGAGATAGTCGATGCCGCGCTGGCAGGGGCCGGGGATCAGCGCCAGCATCTAGATCATGACGAGGATGAGGTACTATGACGCAACCAAACAAAGCCTTCAACCTATTCGCACTCGCGTTTACCGTGCTTGCAGTCGCCATAGCGGTCAGCGGGTGCAGTGGCATCGCTGGGGAGATGATCACGTCAACGGAGGCGCAGCCCAGCGGCCCGCCCACCGATACCCCGATCCCGACAGACACACCAGTGCCGACGCCACCACCGGAGGTAGTTGCTGACGCCCCCTGCTTTCACGTCGACGCCCAGGGTGACGATGGCGAGAACCAGGAGGACGAGTGGATCTGCCTCAAGAACCAGGGTGACCTGCCAGCCAACATGACCGGCTGGACCGTGGTCGACGACTATGGCTGGACCTACACCTTCCCCGAGTTCACACTCGCTCCCGGGAGCACGGTCCGTCTCATCACCGGCT
>JBFFCR010000470.1:0-3162 GCA_041559855.1 Anaerolineae bacterium
GGCAAGTATATGTCGGTCGCGGAGGGCGACGGCGTGGCAACAGGAGGTATGGGTGTGAAGGTCTCCGTCGCCGTGGGCTCGACCCGGGCGGTCATCTGCTGTTCGCCCATGCCCAGGGCTACCGCCACCAAGAGGGTCAGAGCGACGAGCGTCGCAGCAACGAGCCCGCTAAAGAGCGGGCCCAATCCCCTGGCAGGAGCGCCAAATTCCCTTTCCCGTCCGTCTTCCGGAATCATCACACACCAGCACCCAGATCGCTCTCGCCTGTGCCGTCGCCCGGCCTAGCCGGGCTCCTCCGGCTGCTCCAATTCCTCTACCACCTCTGCCCGCGCGTTGGCGCGCTTCCCAACGTCGTTCACAGGCAATACCAGGCTGAAGGTAGTGCCGACACCTTCCTCGCTATCCACCCAGACGCGACCCCCATGCGCCTCTACCAGGGTCCGCGCCAGCGACAGCTCTGCGCCCGACTCGCCAAGGCCCGATGGCGTCCGGGTGGGTCTTGCTCGATCGAACACCCTGGAAAGCGCTTCTTCCGACAGCCCTCCTCCCGAATCGCGGATCGAGACTACGACGAAACTGTCGCCGTTGAGGGACACACCCTCGCCCTCGAGAGGACCCGCGGGCGATTGAGTTGCCTGCACGAGCACCTGCCCCCCTATCGACGAAGCCAGGCAGGCGTTCGAGAGCAGATGGGATAGCGCGTGGCGCAAGTGATCGGGATCGGCATGAATAGGCGGCAGATCCTCAGGCAGCTTGAGATCCAGAGACAGCTCCCTCTCCTCCAGCTGGGAGTGAGAGCCAGCCACGGTCGTCTCGATCAGGCTGGCCACATCCACCGGCCGGCGCTGCGACCCACCCCACTGCTCCTCAACGCCTGCCTCGTGGGTCAGGTCATCCGTCATTCTCGCCATGCGCTCGGCGCCGGCCTTGATCCGGGTCAGATACTTTCGCTGAGCGCTGCCCACCATACCCACCGCCTCGCTGAGTATCATCTCCGCATAGCTGATGATCGTCGTGATGGGTGTTCGCAGCTCGTGTGCCAGCCTCGCCATGATCTCCAAGCGGGAGCGCTGCTCCGCGATCTCGGCCGAGACGTCCTGCAGGATGACGATCAGGCGATGTTCCTCGTCTTGAGGCCCATCGGGGTCCACCAATGGCGCCAGATCGCACATCAGCGTGTTGATCCCCATTTGCAGCGTCACCCGCACGGCCTCGCCGCCGCCCGCTGTCTCCACAGCCTGCTGCCAGCGCTCATCCGAGCTGACCTCCTGCAGCCGTAACCCTTCCAGCTCCTCAATGCTGCGATTCAGCAGGATCTCGGCGGCAAAGTTGGCATCCCGGATGACAGCATTGGTATCAGTCACCAGCACACCGGCGGTCATGCCGTACAGGATGTTCTGGCTCGACTCCACACCCGAGACCGTCTCGTCCCACTCGGTCCGCATGCGGGCCGATTCGTTCTCGTACCACAGTGATTGGGCTTCGGCCCTTGCGTGTGCCTGCGCCAGGTCGGTCTCGAGAACCATCAACCGCTGCGTCATGGCCTCAACCTCAGCCCGGCTGGTCGCAAGCTGTATCTCCAGGGCGTGGCGCTCTTCCACAGCGGCTTCTGCCCGTCCCTTCAGGTCTCGGATCTCTGCCCGCAGCTTGGCCAGGCGTCCGGCCCGTTCCTCATTTTGCTCCGTAGCCTCTGCCATACCCTGGTGGAACTCGCGTTGGGCCTTGCTCAACTTGGCGATCTCGTCCAGCGTGACCTGGTACAGCCGCGCGTTGCTCATTGCATTTACCAGGTGCAGGGCCATTGACTGGCACAGCTTGATCTCGTCGGGTGAAAAGGGCCGCTCAGAAACAGCATTGCCGGCAATAATGGCGCCGATCGCTTCATTGTCGGTGAGCAAGGGTTGCACCAACAACGGCCCCGTCTTGCCTGCACCCAACAGGGCAAAAAGCATCTGGAGTTGGACATTGTCCGGCGTATCGACAACCATCGGCTTTCTTCGCCGCATCGCCTGCCGGACCGTGTGCTGGTATTGCAGAGGTACAGCCACTGCCTCGCCCCGCCCCTGGCGCTCGGGATTGTGAATCGCCATCAGCCGCATCGTGCCAGCATCGCCCGCATCGACGACAATAATAGCGCACTGGTCAGCATGCAGCACACGCGCGATGCCCTGCACCGCGCTGTTCAGCACCACAGTCAGGTCCAGCGAGTTTGACAACTGCTGGCAGGCGTCGAGCAGTCGCAGGAGACTCCGGATCTGATGCAGAGATGCCTGGCTGATGTCCTGCATCTCCTGGCTGTGCACGCGCAATCCGGCAAGCGTGTCCTGATAAATGCCGATGGCAAGCAGCACGTAGGCGACCAGGTTGGCCGCACGCTGCCACAGGGGCAGATGCGGCACCGCCGGCGGCGCGAACCACTGCGCCAACGTCCCGGCAAACAGAAGCGCCATAGCGGGGAGGAACATGCCCCAGCCCGAGCGCCGCTCGCGCACCACAGCAACAATTGCCAGTGAAAGGAGAGCCACTTCCCACCACGTCCAAACAGCTGTCTGCCAGTCCAGGTTAAAGTCCGGCGACCCAGCGAGTGCCCCCACACCCGCCCAAATGATGGTCAGAACCGCGCACGCTGCGACAGCGAGGAGCAGGTTCGCGCCAAAGAGCCAGTTCCAACCACGGAGCCGCCGCCAGGACCAGGGTAGCAGAGCCCAGGCCAGGAAACCGGCGCAAACCAGATCGACAAAGCGTTCCAGGGGAGGCAGCAGGGCCACCGGATCCATCCAACCCAGCCAGGCGATAAGGGAAGCAAAGACAAAGATGACGCGCGCCGCGACCACCCCACCCATCGCTGCGAGCCAGCGTCCGGCCTGTTCGCTCCTGGCTCGACGCCACTCGCCCAGAGCCATCCACAGCCCGGCGCCCGCCATCAGGAGTATCAGAAAGTGATACGCTGTGCTTCCCGTCGACGAGCTCAGTATCTCGATGGCTTGCGATACAACTGCCATAGCATCACACCCGTAACCCCGGTCGTACCCGCTCGAACCCGGTTACCCGCCGTTGATCTTGTTCTATTATACCAGCTTTTCGTTGGCTTGGCAATATACGGCATGGAAAGCAGCAGAATTGATGGAGAGAAGGCTAGGCCGTGCGTGGACGATAGAATCA
>JBFFCR010000471.1:0-3148 GCA_041559855.1 Anaerolineae bacterium
GGAATGGCTTGGGCAAAGTAGATATGGACGGCTTTGTTCTTTGATATCTCCTGATTGAACTGATCAGGGTACGTGACAGGGCAGTACTCCACACAGGTTGTGCAACCCGTGCACTCGCTCTCGACGATATACCGGGGCTTTCTGATCAGGGTAACAGCAAAGTCTCCTGCCTCCCCCTCTACCCTGTCAACCTCGGTGTAGGTCAGGACTTCTATGTTGGGATTCCGGCCGACCTCGACCAGTTTGGGTGCAAGTATTCAGGTGGAGCAGTCGTTGGTGGGAAAGGTCTTGTCAAGCTGCGCCATGTGGCCCCCAATGGAGGGCGCCTCATCCACAAGGTAGACCTTGAAACCCGCCGCGGCAAGATCAAGAGAGGCTTGAACGCCGCTGACCCCTCCACCGACCACCATCACATCTCCGAAATGCCTCTCGTCAAAGCTCCTGCGAAGGCTGTCCGCGAGACTCTTGCGAACCTGGTCCTCAATTCTATCCAGTTCTCTCTCCACTTTCCGTCACCTCATCAGAGTTCTTCAGCGCCTAAATCGCATCCTGGAGAATCTCCGTGATGTCCTTGATCTGTATGCCCTCTCCACCCGGCAGCGACAGCCTCGTATCCTCGAATTGGGTGATGCAATAGGGGCAGGCGGTCACCAGGACCTCAGCCCCGGTGGCTAGTGCTTGCTCCAGCCTGAGGGTGGAGAATCGTTCGGCCAATGGGGTCTCGAACCAGACCCTGCCTCCTCCCATTCCGCAGCAGAGGCTATCCTCTCGCACCTCAGCCAATTCGCTGAACTCTAATCCAGGCACCGCATTCAAGACTGCTCGGGGTTCGTCATAGATGCCGTTATGGCGGCCCAGGTAGCAAGGGTCGTGATAGGTCACCTTCCCGCCATACGTCCCGGTGAGCTCAAGCCTTCCTTCGCTGATGAGCTGGTGCAGATACTGGCTGGTGTGCACTATCTCAAAGCTCACCATGAATTCAGGATACTCGTTCGTGAACGTGTGGTAGCAATGAGGGGAAGAGACCAGGATCTTTTTCACGCCATGTTCGACAAAGGTCTTGATATTCTCACGAGCCAGGTTCTTGAAGAGCTGCTCGTTGCCTGTCTTGCGGATGCTTTCTCCGCAGCAGTTCTCCTTCACACCCAGTATCCCAAAGTCCACCCCTGCCTTGTTCAGGATGGCAGCCGTGGCAGCGGCTACCTTTTGCAATCTTGGATCATAGCTGGGGTAACAGCCGGGGAAATAGAGAATCTCCATCCCCTCTGTGTAGGTCTTGACTGATAGCCCCTTTGCCCAATCCGCCCTGGTCTCTCGGTCTAGCTCAAGGGGATTGCCTTGGGTGGTAAGACTTGTACTCACGGCGCGTACCGCCCGGACAGACGGAGGGAAGAGGCCGTATTCAGTGGCCATCCTGCGCAGGGAGACCATATCCTCTATCTGCTGAACGTCCCTGGGGCACCGTTGGGGGCACTTGCCGCAGGTAGTGCAACGCCAGATCTCTTCGCGCTCTATCTCACTCAAACCAAAGACAGCCTCGCGAACCAACTTGCGCATGCTAAAGGTTGACACCCTGTTCCAGGGACACACAGCGTCGCATATCCCGCATTCATAGCAGCGCTTCACGGCGTCTCCACCGCTGGCCTTTATCTCATCTACGACCTCCCTAAAGGGGGCCAGAGGCATGCTCTCCATGGTCGTGTTCAGTCCTCTTCTTTCGCCTCGCTCACTTATTCCCTGCGTGACATCCGAGCAATGGCATCTATGACTTTCTGCAACCCATACGTGTCCACCATTGACTCCAGCCCGATCTCCATGTCCTCCAGCTTTTCTTCCTCTTCTGCTTCCTCTTCCCTCTCTTCATAGGTCAGGGCATCGTTCAGGCACCACTGGACACACAGGGGCTCCTCTTGCTGCGGATCGTCTTCACACATGTCGCAACGGAGGGGAAGGCCAGAGTCGGGTTCCTTGAAATCGTCCCTGGACGGGCAGGAGGCCCGGCAGAAGGCGCATTCTTCGTATTCCTTCCCGTCAATTATGTACCTGTCTCTACCGGCGCATTCGGCACGGGCGTGGTCTCCCGCGTATACAGGAATATAGATGTCTGCAAGGGGATCACGAACCACACGAATGCGCGCCCTCGCGGGATTGCTGCTGCCATATTTGTCCGCCGCGTGGAATGCGGAGCAGATCAACTCACATGACCGGCAACCATTGCACTTGTCAGCGTCGATTCGTATGGTCTTGACAATCTTTTTTTCTTTCTCGCCTGTCACGATTGTGGGTGCCATGGCTCTATTCCTGCTCGTCTTCCGTCAAGGGCTCTCTGGAGGAAGCGCCTCCGCCGTCGGTCAAGATCCCCCGCTGTACGAAATCCTGGCTCACGTACTCCAGCCCCAGTTCATCCAAGGTCTCTTTCGTAGGGATACCGTCGTCATTCCACCCTTTGAATTCGTAGTACGTGTCCATGAGTTCTTTCTCAAGCTCGGGGAATCTGTACTTCCAGTGATCGTCCGGTGCCTTTTCGTCTTTTCTTCTCATGCCTCGCCGTATGTTGATGGCCCTGACCAATGTCCGGTATCTCTTTGCCGCCTCGGATAGTTTGTCTTCGTCCATTTCGAGCCCGGCACCTGCAGAGATGAACTTGGGCAGGTTGTGTATGTGATAGGGAGGCTTTAGGTGAAACGACGACAGACCGGCGCACAATCCCAGGGCATCATCAATGTAGTGCATCTTCTCTTGCCAGTCGACAATGTCGCAGGACATCTCAGGGGTCGGGTAGTAGGGAATCGAGTTGTCGCCGCGTGGTTCCCAGTCCAGGAAATATTGCTTGAACCGGTCATCGGGAACCTGGAACCAATCCTCCACAAACTTCTCTCGATGCTCCACCTTGGGATAGGGCACCTGGGGGAACTGCCCTTCGATCTGGGTGATGTTCATCTTTTCGCCGGTACAATACATCAGGTAATAGACAGGGTTCAGCATGCTCAGCTTCAGGGGGAGTTGTTCCATCTTTTTGATGTTGTTGTGCGCATACTCTTCTGCCCCATTTCCGATCTCTTTGGCCGCCCAATGCGTGCCGTTGGCCAGGATATCGCCAATGCCTTCCCGCCGGACAATCATGTCCAAGAGATAGTAGAACCTCCCC
>JBFFCR010000472.1:0-3118 GCA_041559855.1 Anaerolineae bacterium
AGTCCCACCTCGTGGAAGGCAGTCCATTCAGGGCCAGCCTGAGGGGGGCCACCCTGAAAGGGGCTGACTTGAGCAGGGCTGAGTTGAGCTTTGCAGACCTGAGCGCGGCGAACTTGGATCAGGCTGACCTGGGACGCGCCGACCTTAGAGGGGCCAACCTGGCGGGTGCCGTGGTGTCCGATCTCCAGCTTGCCGAAGCCGCATACCTCCGGGGCGCGACCATGCCCGATGGCACGGTGCACGAGTGAGCCTGGCGCACCAGGTGGGCAAAGATGGCGGCTTTTGGCAGTCCGTGATCTGGGATCGGCAGTCTCTCTGCCGTATCCTATAGGCAGTTGCCGAATCGGGAGCAAGCAGTACGTCACCTGGCAGGACAGGAGCGAGGAGAAGAGAGCTATGGCGCGCAAAGAGGAGATAGCCTGTAGGCGGCTGGCATCTGTGCGGTTGGGAGCGATCACCCTGAGCCTGGGCGTGGCGGCCTGTACGCTGCCAACATGCTCATGGCAGTCCTTCCAGGCTGCTGACTTGCCAGCTCTCAAGGCCTGAGAGGTCTTGAGAGCCTGTGAGGTGTTCCGTGGGAGAAGGCCCACACGAAGGAGGAGAAGAAGATGACTACAAGCGAATTGCATCCCAGTGACGAAGGCGAACTCCAGCCTAAGAGCAGGGTCCGGCTGGACAGAGCTACTATGTATGGCATTCTCTCTGTTGCTGCAGCTGTCGTGATCGTCGCCGCCACCATTTGGCTGTCAACATACACGAGCCTCTGGGGGAAAGAGCTTATGGACAGCGACCCTCGCTGGAGCCAGCGACTCGAGAACTTGCTGTGTCTCTCCCCTGTCGCAGTTTGCCTGCTCGCCTTTATAGGTGTACTGGTCGCCGTTCCCGGCATCGCCGCAGGCCGAAAACAAGGATTACGGTCAGGATGTCTATTGTCAGCGGCTGGTTTGGTACTGAATATCACCATTGCCCTCCTATATCTTGGTGTCTGGCTGATCTTTGGGTCTGAGCAGATGTTTTGACTCGATCGTGCGCTTTCGTGGAGACATTCTCTAGTGACTCCGCTGACTGATGCAGCCATGGACCTAACTGAGGTGCTGAGCAGCGGTGGGATCTTCCGTGCCTGACCTAGAGGGTGGCTTCAGTGCGGAGAAGCCGTGCGCAAGTCCTCGGGCGCCGGTGATCCTGGCATCTTTTGGCAGTCCGTGATCTGCCATTGGCAGTCACAGGAAGATAGACTATAACAAGAAGGGAGATGCGTCATGAAAAAGTGGCTGAGAGTCACCCTGATCGTCGTTGTCGTTGTGCTGGTTGTGGCTGTGCTGGGTGTCTTTCTGATGATGCGACCCCAGGGCATAGAGCTGGTGCGCCATCCCATCGAAGAGCGAGAGCCGTTGGAAGAGTGGCTCGACGACTATGGCGTTTCCTACGAGGACGTGGCGGTCACGACCGAGGATGGGTTGAATCTGGTTGGCTGGTACATCCCGTCACAGAACGGGGCGGCCGTCATTGCCCAGCATGGATACAAGGGGGACCGTGGGGACCTGGTGGTGACGGCAGTCCTCCTACAACGCCACGGGTATGGGGTGCTCTTGAGCACGGTACGCGCTCACGATCAGAGCGACGGGGACCTCATCACCTTTGGGAAAGAAGAGATGAAGGATCTTGAGGCGTGGTACCAATACCTCTTGACGCGGGACGACGTGGACCCGGACAGAATCGGCATCCTGGGTGAGTCGATGGGTGGGGCGCTGTCGATCCAGTATGCCGCGCAGAACCCAAACATCAAGGCCGTGGTGGCGCACAGTGCCTTTGCCAGATTCGCTGACACGGTGAACATTGGCGTGGAGCGCCAGACAGGACTGCCGGCCTTTCCCTTTGCGCCGATGATCCTGTTTTGGGCCGAGCGCGAGGCAGACATGGACATATCCAGCATCGACACCACAAAGTGGATCTCGCAGATCAGCCCGCGCCCGGTGTTCATCCTGCACGGCGGCGCCGACGAGGACATCTCTGCCGACAGTGGGCAGAAGCTGTACGACGCCGCCGGTGAGCCGAAGGAGCTGTGGGTTGAGCCGGGAGCGGTGCACCATGGCCTGGAGGAGGAACCGTTCGAGTCCGAGTTTGAGCGGCGGGTGGTCGGTTTCTTTGACCAGTATCTAGGGGGCGAGTGACTGGCAAAGGAGGGAAGATGGAGGAGCAAGGTTCGAAAATGCAGCCTGAGCGCGTTCTGGCGGCGCTCGCACACGGCAGCATTCTGTTAAGGCTAGTGTCCCTGGACATCGTGGTCGGCACCATGGTCGGGCTGGGCTACGTTGCCATCGGCATCGGCATCGCTGTCGCGCTGTCTATCTGGTTGGTTATGAAGGGCAAGTCAGCCTACGTAAGAGGCCAGGCGCTGCAGGCAGTGGTCTATCAGGTTGCGGTGGTGGTGGTGGTCACAATGGTGCGGGCCTTTGCGTGGGTGCTTCTGTTAGCGGGGATGGGGATCTCTATGATCGACCTCGGAAGCCCACCCCGTTGGGCAGGTCTACCCCTGTGGGCAGGTCTACCCCGGTACTGGCTCCCTCTAGGTTTCCAGGTGCTGGCCATCCTTTATGCCCTGTGGGGGGCGGTGCGCTGCCTGGGTGGTCACGACTTCAGGTACGCCATCGTCGGCAAGTTGGCGGGTAGGTGGATCTGACGCGCTCGACAGGCAACTTGCCCAGGCCGGGAGCCCCGACGGTGCAACAATGCCGGACGGCACGGTGCACGAGTGAGCGTTAACCTGCGGTGAAGGGGGAGCGGGCGGCTTCTGGTGTGTGCCATGGCAAGATAAGAAGGGGCGGCATGCTGTTGCCTTGCTGAGCCTCAGAGAAAGGAGTGGAGGTTCATGAGTGAGACTGTGACTGGCGCCGAGTTGGCTCGTCTATTCTTGCATCGCGGGGCGACTGCGGCAGAGGTTGCCGCGATGGATCTGGAGCCTTTGACCCGTTTGGTCGCCTACCGGCGCCAGAAGAAGATTCCATCGCGGGCAGTCAGCCCCAACATGACGGACGAGCAGATTGCGCGGGCTATCCTGGAGTACGCCCAGAGCGAGCCGGGTGACTGGCCTGCCGCACCACGTGAGACCACTCCGAGA
>JBFFCR010000473.1:0-3117 GCA_041559855.1 Anaerolineae bacterium
GTCACGGCGGATGGCGCGCAATTCTGGAACCTGGATGGCTTCCCGGTGCGCAAGGAGAGGCACACCGTCCCCTGGCGGCTGGAGGACGCGATCAAGGAGCCGTATCCTACCTTCATGCTCAAAGAGATCATGGAGCAGGCCGGGGTGATCACCAACACCATCGGCGGCCGAGTGGATTTCGCCACAGGTGAGGTGTTTCTGGAGAGGCTGAGGATGACGGCCGAGGAGGCCCGGCAGATATCCAGGGTCGCCATCGTGGCCTGCGGCACCTCTGTCTATGCCGCGCGGGTGGGCAAGTATATCCTGGAGACGCTGGCGCGCATCCCGGTTGAGGTAGACTATGCCTCCGAGTTCCGCTATCGCGATCCGCTGGTGGACAAACAGACGGTGGTGCTGGCCATCACGCAGAGCGGCGAGACCGTGGACACACTGGCGGCCATGGAAGAAGCCCGGCGCAAGGGGGCCAGCCTGTGGACGATCGTGAATGTGGCGGGCAGCCAGGCCGACCGTCGCTCCGACGGTGTGATTCACATGCATGCCGGCCCCGAGATAGCCGTGGCGAGCACCAAGGCGTTTGCTGCCTCGCTGGTGGACCTGTACCTGCTGGGCCTGTACCTGGGCCATCTCAGGGGCGCGATCTCTCCCAGACGCGGGGCCGAGCTGGCGCATGATCTGGCAAGACTGCCCTTCCTCGCCGGCGAGGTGCTTGCCAGGGACGCCGACTGCGAGGAGCTCGCCGACCGCTTCTTGAAGGTGATACAACTGCGCGAGCGGCGGGACGACCTTCCGGGTGAGCTCCGCCGGGCCGACTGCCTCTACCTGGCCCGGGGGATCAACTATCCCATCGCCCTGGAGGGCGCGCTGAAGCTGAAGGAGATCAGCTACATTCACGCGGAGGGCTATCCGGCGGGTGAGATGAAACACGGGCCCATCGCGCTGATTGACAGGGACATGCCCGTCGTTGCCATCGCCGTGCAGGATGGCGTCTACAACAAAATGGGCAATCAGATAGAGCAGGTCAAGGCGCGCAACGGCAGGGTCTTTGCCATCGCCACCGAGGGTGACGACACCATCGGTACGCAGGCGGATCATGTCGTCTATATCCCGCAGATCGCGCCGCTGCTGGCGCCGGTCTTGACGGTCCTTCCACTCCAGCTTGTCGCCTATCACGTCGCCGTGAAGCTTGGGAGGAACGTCGATCAGCCGCGCAACCTGGCCAAGAGCGTCACCGTCGAGTAGAGACGGATCGTTGTGCAGTGAGGGCGATGCCGGGGTTGCACGCACAGAGCAGCCCCGGCACGTCATGGCTCGAGCACGGTGATGAACTGCTCCAGCGTGTTGCCCGTCCCCTCTTCGATCTCGTACACCTCGTCACCCAGGTCGGCTATGGCCTCGGTCCACCATTCAGGGTCGGCCCGGGGAGGGATCCAGGAGTAGACCAGGTCCCTGGCCTCGCCGGCGCCCAGGCTGTCCAGATCCCATCCCACCGGTACCTGGTCCTCACCCTCTGGCGTCCAACGCAGGACAAAGCGCCCGGCGTCAACCGGCCCGTCGTTGCGCACCCTCACCCTGACCTTGCACCGCTGGCCTCGATAGCAGGGGTTGGGCTCAAAGAGGATCGACTCGACCACCAGGTCCGGGAGATCTACCAGCCGTACCGGCGAGACGTTCACTGTCACATCAAAGTCTGTCGTGCCGCCGGGTCCTTCTGCGGTCATCAGGTAGGTAGTCGTGCTGCCGGGGCAGACTTCCCTAAAGCCCGGAGATGCTACGCCACCAATGCCCTGGTCAATGCCAACCATGGTGGCATAGTCCACCTTGCCCCAGCCCAGTGTGGTGCAGTCGCCCGCCTGGATGCTTGCGGGATTGGCAGTGAAGAACGAGATCACAGGTTTGGGCTCGGTCCCGCTTGAAACCAGCAGCGTTGTCCTGGCCGTGCGGGTGCCGCTGGGATCTTGGGCCGACAGAACATAGGTTGTTGTGACGGCGGGACAGACCTCCGTCTGCCCTGGTGTGCCTACCCCACCGATGCCAGGCTCTATCTCTGCCGATGTTGCGTTCTCCACCTTGCCCCACTCTAGCTGGGCACAAGCACCTGGGCTGACGATGCTAGGGACAACGCGAAAGTACTCGATCGCGGGCCCAGCCGGCTCCTGTACTGTGATCTCGATGCTTCGCTCGACCGAGCCACCGGATCCCGTCGCTCTGAGGGTGTAGCTTCTCGTCGCATCGAGGCAGACGTCGACCCTGCCAGACGTGCCGACATGACCCACGTCACTGAGGTTGACGAGCTGGGCGTTTTCAATCCCGCTCCACTGGAGCCGGGTGCATTCGCCTCGTATGATGGTATCCTGGAGGGCGCTGAACTGCCCAATGACCGGCAGGGGAGAGGGCGTCTTGGTGGCGATAAGCGGGACTGCGGATGGCGGCAGCGTGGTCGGTCTGGTTGTTGGCAGCACGATGGTGGGAGTGGCTGTTGCGGTCGGCCTGGTGGGCGAGGCAGTGACCTCGACCCCGGTAGCGGCTGCCACTGGGGTGCTGGCCGTC
The DNA here is from genome assembly GCA_041559855.1 of Anaerolineae bacterium. Taxonomy (GTDB): domain Bacteria; phylum Chloroflexota; class Anaerolineae; order JAAYZQ01; family JAAYZQ01; genus JBFFCR01. Next base: position 2,548 of record JBFFCR010000473.1, read on the forward strand.
GCGCTGGCTGGCACCTCGGTGTCTCTTTCACCGCGAATCAGTGGCCAGATCACAAAGACGCCGAGCAGAATGGCGGCAACGGCGGCGAAAGCCAAGATCATACCGGCTCGGGACCGGCTCTTGGCGCTTGCCGCCGGGGCGGTCGCGGCAGCGGTGAGTTTCCGCTCCACCAGCGTGTCCTGTGCGGCCACAGCCGCGGCAATCTCGACTCTGAACTGGGTCTGCCCCACGCGGACAAGATCGCCGTGGTTGAGCACCCGAGGACCGGTCAGCTTCTCTCCGTTGACGAACGTTCCGTTGGCGCTTCCCAGGTCGGCTATCACCCACCTGCCACCCTGCATGACGATCTCGGCATGGTGGCGCGAAACCTGGACATCGGGCAAGATGATCTCGTTGTCGTCGTGCCGCCCGATGCTCGTCGGTTCGAAACCGAGGGGAAACGTCTCCCCGGAACCATGCTCTACGAGCTGTCCCATGTTCATAGTCTGTCTCCTCAAGCTCACCCCTGGCTAGCGCAGAATCCTCGCCGCAGGACGGAAGGAGTATACCACATCCAAAAGGCGCCGCCAA
>JBFFCR010000474.1:0-3104 GCA_041559855.1 Anaerolineae bacterium
CTTGCTCGCCCAGCACTTGGTCTTTTGCATAGATGGAGAGGGCGACGACCATAATGGCCGCACCGCCCTGAGGTGTGTCCGCGATACGGTCCCGCAGCGTCATGAACTCCTCTATCGATTGGGGCAGCTGCCCGATTTCGACGGTTAGTAAGGTATCCACGATGTTTCGGCCTCCCGGTGTCCGTTTTATTTTGGCCGGGTTGGGGCCCGGTCTGTACTGGTTGCGCCGGCCAACCCTGGGCCTGGGCGTGCCAGGGGATTATACCACTCTCCTGGAGGAACAGCAAGCAAGCCGGCCACGGGCTGGTACATACATCTCGGTGGGATAGCTCTTGTGGGAACCTGCCGAGGTGTCAACGCCTGCCGCCGGTTCTGACGAACCGGTTGGCAGGTTCCCCGCGGCCTGGAGCCTAACGCCACCGGAGTTCTCCGAACTTGGTGCGGTGCTCGCTTGCTGCGGCCTTTCGAGGACTCCCAGACGTACTGCGTTCCTCGAACAGGTGTGACAGCCTCCCCTGAGCATAGGTGAGGGCCAATCCATGAACCTGTTGGCCTCCGGGCGGCGACAGAACTGCTGGATTCTCAATTCTGTCCCCAGCTTCGATGAGCCTTCGATGTCGGTGAAGAGGAATACGAGCATCGCCTGAGGCCTCCTCGCCGCGTCGACAACCGCCTGCACTACTGAATCTATCCCTACTGGTACAGGGAACGAATGACACACCCAGAGCAAGGGAACTGGCTTTGACCGAAGTAGCAGATGTGGTTTTCCGGATGGCTCCCGCCATACCGACAAGTCGCGTGCCCCTGGCCGGCGGCCCTGCGCCCACGCCGCGCCGGGAGAGGACCGCGAATGGCTTAGGCAAAAAACATTATACCATACTGAGGGCAAAAGTCAACAGAAGTACGAGCCGGCCATGCGGGATCGCAAAGCCGGCCTTTCGGTGGATCGTGTGGAGAGTCAGGGTTTCCCCCAAGGCGTTGCGCTAGGGACTGTGATTCTGCCTAGAAGCTCCCCACTGCGTCCACGTCGTTGTCGAATATCCGGAACAGCCGGTGGAAGCCCACCAACTCTATGCTCTCCCCGACAAGGGGCTGAAGCTGGGACAGGGCGATCTCACCCCGGGGCACCGCCCTCCTGACCTTGATCCGCGCGGTCACCAGCGCCCGCAGCCCGCTGCTGGAGATCAGCGTCACGTCCTTCATGTTGACGACCAGATTCCTCTGTCCTTCCTCGATCAACTCCAGCAGCTTGGCCTCGAAATCGGGCGCGCTGGCAGTGTCGACTCGTCCGGAAACTGTAATCACGACACATCGCTTCAAGACCTCAGTTCTAATCTCCATGATTCCTCCTCTAGTCCAGCTCTGGCAGCTCGACAGGATCCTCCTTGGGCTGACAGACTCCGCACCACACAGCATCGGCCACGACCAGTGCCTTGGCGGGTCCGGCCTGACCGCGATACACCTCCAGGATATAGGGCATCTTTCTCACATGCTCTCTGCACAGAGCCCGCCCACAGAAGCGGCAGACGGCGTGTGCCGGTCGATCGCAGTGCCAATAGCTCATAGTTCAGCCCCCCCCGTTTCGATTAGGCATGTCCAGCCTATCATAGCCGCAGGACGCTGTCAAGCTCGATCTCTCGGCCTTGGGGAGGCTCATCGATGCTTGCCAAGGCACGCCACCAACAGGGCCATGTCATCGAACTGCTCAGCACCAGCCTGGAAGGAAACAACGCGCTGAAACACCTTGTCGCTCAGGGCCTGCGCCGTCGACTCCCCCGACTCGGCAACCGTAGCCGCCAATCGTTGGCGCCCAAACAGGTCCCCGTCCATCGAGTTGGCATCGGTGATCCCGTCACTGAACAGGACAATTCTGTCGCCCACGTGCAGATCCAGGCAGAGCTCATCCAGGAACACCGGGTCCACCATGCCGAGGAACATGCCTTCACCTTCGAGGAAGCGGCACTCGTCCTTGCGCGGGCTGTGGTACAGGGCCCGCTCGTGTCCCGCGCGGGCGTAGCAGAGGGTCCTTGCCGCCAGGTCGAGCACGCCATACAGCACGGTGACAAAGAGCTCTGTTCGGCTTATTTCCATGAGCAGCTTGTTCACCCGGAGCAGCGCCTCCTTGGGCGAGGAAGATCGCTGTGCCTCGGCGCGCATCAGGCTGCGGGTAAGGGCCATAAAGAGCGCTGCCGGCATGCCTTTGCCCGATACATCGGCCATCACCAGGCCGACACGGTCCTTGCCAAGGGGGATTACATCGAAAAAGTCACCGCCCACCTGGCGCGCCGGCCGGCTCGCGCCAGCGCAATCGAAACCGGCAAGCTGGGGAAAGGTCTTGGGCAGCAGCCGCTGCTGTATCTCGCGTGCCAGCTCGAGCTCGCGCTCCAGGCGCTCCTTCTCCACCAGGGCCGCCTGGGCCTCCTGCAATTGACGATACGCTTGTGCCAGCTCCTCGTTCTTGCGCCTGAGGTCGGCGATCATGTGCTGGTCGCTCTCACGCAGGCGAGCGCTCAGCGCCGCCACCGTGCGGTACAGCAGTTCCGGTTGGTCAGCCAGCGCCTCGCGCAGCTTTGTCTCGCTGAACTCCAGCAGGAGTGCCGGTGCTACCGCGCGCACCGTGGCCGAACGGGGCCGGTCCTCCAGGAACGCCATCTCGCCAACCAGCTCGCCCACGTTCCGTTTGCCCAGGAGCATCTCGTCCTCGCCCCGGCCCTTGACGATCTCGACGGCGCCCTCGACGATCAGATAGATCTCCCTGCCGGGCGCTCCTTCCTCCATGATGACGTCGCCGGGGAGAAAGCGTCGCTCCGCAGCACCAGCCACCAGCCGCCGCACGACGTCCGGCCTGGCGCCTTGCAGGAAATCCAGCTCTTGCACTACCTCGGTCCAGGTTGACTCCATCGACCCCACCTTGTGCGCGATCGGCACGCCGGAAGAGATGTTCAGGCTCCCCAAGGGAGAGAACAAGAGGCACCGGCATTATACAGCAAAGCTCCGCCAGACGCAAGGCAGGCGAAATCGCCATTGACCGCCCTACGCGAAGATGGTATAATGAGTCCACTGCAGGCCGCTCCTGCCGGATCACCCGAGCCGCGGCGAGCCAC
>JBFFCR010000475.1:0-3083 GCA_041559855.1 Anaerolineae bacterium
CCTGGGAAAGCAGCCAGTAGACCAATCTCCGGGCGAGCGGGATCTCTCGCCAGGTGAAGGCCAGCCAGAGGAGATAGGCCAGGTTCAGGGTTGCCACGACAAAGATGAACGAATAGTGGGTATAGAGTCCGGCTGCTTCCAAGAGAATCAGCGCGACATAGGCTGGGTTTGTGAGCTTGGCGTATTGGAAACGATCCACCAGGAGGATCAGGGCGAGCATGGCCGCGGCAGTCAGGACTGCCAGGAGCATGTACATGCGCGTTTCCTGGGCATAGTAGACCTGGAAGGGATGAATGGCCGCCAGGAGGGCGGCGGCAAGCCCAACCCAGCGCCCAGCCATCTGCCGGCCCAGGGCATAGGTCAACGCCACGAGGCCGACGCCCAACAGCGCAGACAGGGAGCGGACCGCAGCCTCGCTGGTGCCAGATAGCTGTACCCAGCCGCTGAGCATCCAGTAGTATAGCGGTGGGTGGATGTCGCGCGCGGCGTCGCGGGTGATGGAGGCGAGGCTGCGTTGAGCCAGGGCAACGCTCGTCCCCTCGTCGTTCCAGAGGCTTTGGGCATCGAGGCGGTAGAAGCGCAGCCCAAAGGCCAAACACAGGATGAGGGCGAGGAGCCCGGCGGTGATGAGTCCCTGCCGGCTGGCGCGCTGGGTGGTCATGGCTGTGAGTGCCTGTTGCCCGAAGGGAAGGGGCTCGAGCCGCCGGTGAGCTTCATCCGCCGTCTACCTCCCGACACGGCTGCGCCGGTACCAGCGGCGTCTGCGGGCGATCAGCGAGGCCGCCAGCACCACCGCAAGCCCGAGGGCAACGACGATCCCGCTACCGATGAGCCAGGGGCTCGGGTCACGATCGCGGATGGTGAGGCTGTCCAGCGAGAGAGGGCCGGGCGTGGCGCGGATGGTAATGCTGTGCGAGCCCCCGGACAGCCCCCGGGCCAACTGGATCTCCTCGCCTGCGGCGTAGTTGACCTCCTGCGCTTCCTGCCCGTCGAGGATGAAGGAGAGGGTGCCGCCCTCGTCCGGGCCTGCCCTGAGCCACAGGTCGGTCCCGGAGAAGGTAAAGTTGACCTGAGATCCGGGATCGCTCGCCATCCGGTACGCGCCGAGCTCGGTGGATTCGCCAGACACGGTCTGCCACGGGCCATCGTAGATCAGGGCCCAGTGATCCTCCTGGCGCACGCCGGGATAGAGCACGAGCGCCCCGGAACTGTGCATATGGTCTTTGAGAGCCTCGTAAACGGGCATGGGCGTAAAGTCGGGCTCGACGAGACGAAAGTAGTACATGGCCTGGTCGTTTTCAGCATCGGTGGCCCGTTTGAAGAACCAGGTGTTGATCACGCCGAGCCACGGCCATTCTTGCTGCGCGCGTTGATAGGCCAGGACGGCATAGCGGGCCTGTTGCTCCAGAGTTACGGAGCCGAACGGCTTGTTGGGCAGGTCGGCGGGCGGGGCGTTCCAGTTCATCTCGGTGATCCAGATCGGCTTGTGTGCATCGCCGTTCTGGACCATGATCCCGCGCAGGTAGAGCGGCCGCGAAAAGTTGAGCACGCGCGGCCTCATCCGCCGGTCGGTGGGGCCCGACCAGAGACCATAGCCCTGCATGGCCAACACGTCGAAATAGTCGCCTGCACCGGCGTCGTACATGCGCTGTAGGAAGATAAAGTCGTTCAAGTCGCGCGGACCAAGGGGGATCGTCTGGGCCAAGGCGCCAGAGATGACGACGCAGTCGGGGCAGACCTCCTTGACCCGCGTGTAGCCGACTTTTAGCAACTCGGTGTATTCCTCTGGGCTGACCGCACGCTCGCCCCATTCGGGATAGATATTGGGCTCGTTCCAGATCTGGTAATGGTGGATGCGGCCCTGGTAACGGCGAACGATGGTCTCGACGAAATCGCCATAGTCGTCCAGGTTGTCGGGCGGGGCAAAGGCACCTGCACCGTCGCCCTGGGCGCGGCTCCAAGCCGGGGGATTGCTCAGCCGGGCGATGATCTCCAGGTTGTAGCGTTCGGCCAGGTCGACAATGTGGTCATACTTTTCCCAGGCATCCTTGTCCCATTTGTGGTCCCAAAAGTCCCCTTTGGCCGAGATCTCGATGTCCTCCCAGGGGAATTCCTGGCGGATCCAGTGAAAGCCGGCATCGGCGATCATTTGCACGGACAGCTCGCGCTTTTCGAGTTCGACCTCCTGTTCGAGGAAGGTGTTGACACCGAAGGGATTGACGCCCGCATTGGCGACGGGCACGAAATCGGCCGTGTCGGGCTGGCGGCGGATCAGGTTGCCCATCCATTCCAGGCCACCGCGAAGCTGGGCGGGAAGTGACTCTTCGCCGGTTACGTTGAAGAGAAAGTCGGTCCACAGGGGACGGGTGAGTACAAGGACCGCGATCAGCACGCCAGCAACGAGGATGGCGCCGGCAACCCAGCCCAGCCAGGTGGTATTCGACCGTCTAGTCGTCACGATGCCCTCCACCGGGCGCGGGTGCTTGCCCCGAGAAGCGGAGCTCGAACACCCAGAGCTCGCCTTCCCACTCGCCGATGCTGTAGCCGGCCTCGCTCAGAGCGCCGCGCAGCCAACCGAGATGGGGTACCATCACCTGTGCGTTCTCTGCGCCGAGCCGGGCGGCGTACCCCCGGATGGCGGTTGCCAGGCTGACAATGGCGGGTGCCCGGCCGTCAATGAAGCTGATCCACAACTCGCTGTCCTCAGGCCGTGCATGGAGGATGGCCAGCGCATCCAGCTGGCCGTCCACGGCGAGCTGGGCGGCGAACTGGCCCGTCGCCAGGAACTGGTCGATGGATGGGGAGGACAGCTCTTGGCAGGCCCAATCGATGCCGTGCAGGCCGCGGGTATGGGCCAACACGGGGCTCTCGGCCAGGAAGGCGCGGACTTGGTCTCGATGATCTGGCGACAGGAAAACAGGGTCCGGGCTGCCAGGCAGCGGGTCGGCCAACCAGAGTTGGAAGGCCCCGACACGGACCATGCCGGCCCGGGTGATCAATGTTTGGGCCGGGATGTTGCGATAGCTGGTGCTCAGGCGAACGACGCGAGCGCCATGCTCCCGGGAGTAGGCGATGCTGTGGTC
>JBFFCR010000476.1:0-3077 GCA_041559855.1 Anaerolineae bacterium
CATCGAGCGCCTCATCGGGGAGGGGGGCATGGCCCGGGTCTGGCTGGCGGAGGAGCTGACCTTCGGCCGGCGCCCTGTGGCCCTCAAGGAGCCGCGCAACGACCTCCTGCCCGAGATGGCCCAGGAGGTGCGCCTGCGCTACCAGCACGAGGTGCAGGTCTGCGCTGCCCTGGAGAAGGCGCGGGTGCCGCACATCGTCCGCGCCTTCACCGCCGACCCCTACGAGGACACGGTGCTCCTGGCCATGGAGTACATGCCCGGTGGGGACCTGGCCGCCTTGCTCAAGCAACACCCGGAGGGCTTGCCCATAGAGCGGGCGGTAGCCATCACCCTCGACCTGCTGCAGGCGTTGGAGGGTGTGCAGGCCCACGAGCTGGAGATCGTGCACCGCGACGTCAAGCCGTCCAACGTGTTGTTCGATGAGCAAGGCCGGGCCCACCTGGCCGACTTTGGGCTGGCGCAGTTGGCAGGAGTGAGCGGGCGCTCCCAGTTGGCCGGTGGGCAGCATCCAGGAACGCCGATGTACATGGCCCCCGAGCAAGAATCAAGCCCCCGCACGTTGACTCCCTCCGCGGATCTATACGCCGTTGGCTGCGTGCTGTTCGAGATGCTGACGGGCAAGCGCTACAAGCGGGTGCGCCCGGGGACGCCCCCTAGTGCGCTGCGAGCCGAAGTGCCTACATGGCTGGACGATGTCGTGGCGCATGCTCTGGCTGAGGACCCGTGGGATCGGTACCAGCGTGCAGAAGAGATGGCGCGACCGCTGCGCGAGGGTTTGCGACGTGAGGCAGAGGAGCGTGCTCGCGCCTGGGCAGCAGAGGAGGCGCATCAGCGACAGGCCGAGGAACGGGACCGGGCTCAGGCAGAGGAGGAAGCCCGTCGGTGGGAGGCCGAGGAACGAGCCCAGGCCAAGGCAGCAGAGCAGGCGCGTCAGCGGGAGGCGGAGCAACAAGCACGGGCTGAGGCAGCCGAGGGGAAGCGCAGACGAAAAGCGGCAGAGCGAGCGCGGAAGGAAGATGCAAGGCGAGCCCGCCGTGTCGCCAGGGCCAGAGTACCGTCTTGGTTCTGGGCCGTGGTGGGCGTGGTTCTTCTGGTCGCAACGGTGGGGCTGGGGTTGGCCCTGCAGGACGGCGGCGGGGACGCGAGGACCGCCGTTCCGACCACTGTGGTAGCCCTGTCCCCCCCAACGGCGACAACGCCCGTGCCGGCGACCACGACTGCCAACAACACACCGACTCCCTCCCCAAGTCATACCAGCAACCCTGCGCCGACAAGCACTCCCTCCTCCACGCCCACCCCGACGCCCGGCTCGCCTGGCGCGGACCAGGTGATCGCCTACAACCCCGGCCCCGGCGCCGAGACCAGCTACCAAGATCCTGATGCGCTGCTGGGGGCTCCTGACCTGGTGGAAAGCCCCTGCTGCCAGGGCATGGTCCAGTTGGGCCGGGGCGGCAGCGTGCTGCTGGCCTTTGTCGATAACCTAATCCTGGACGGCGACGGCCCCGACTTCCAGGTGTACGGTGAGTCGGTCGACGACGATTTCCTGTTGGTGGAAGTCAGCGCCGACGGTCAGAGCTGGAAATCCTTCCCAAAAGTGAGCGAGTCGCCGGACGGGCTGGATCTGGCCGATGTGGAGCTACCGCAGGCGGTGTACGTGCGGCTGACCGACGTTCAGCCAGCTACCCTTACTGGGGCAGAGGTGGACGCCGTGGTGGCGCTGCACAGCGGGCCGGCGCCGGGCGCCCTGTCAGAGATGCCAGACGCCGTGGCCCGCAGCGCGTTGAACCTTTACGAGGGCGAGAGCAAACTTATGAAGGTGGTGAGTCAGGTGGAAGCGGGCCAGGCCCTACAAGTACTCGGCCCCGGGAGAGTAGCCGGTTGGGTAAAGGTGAAGTCCGCTCTCGGTACGACCGGCTGGTGTCCAATGGCTGACCTAGGGCTCAATGTCACCCTCGTTGCCTTCACCGTGGTTGCGGGCCCGGTCACTCCAACCGCAACTCCGTCGGCCGGTCGCATCGCTTTCGTGTCGGATCGCGATGTGCATGGAAGTTGGGAGATCTACGTCATGAACCCCGATGGCACGGACCAGAGGCGCTTGACGAATAACACAGCTAGCGATTTTGACCCCGCATGGTCGCCTGACGGAAAGCGCATCCTCTTTACCTCCAACCGGGACGGAACAAGCGACATCTACGTCATGAACGCCGACGGATCAGGTCAGACACGCCTCACCATAAACGCCCGGCCGTCGGAGCCCGATTGGTCGCCCGATGGGAGGCAAATCGTCTTTGCAAGCTCGCGCGACAGCGTGGGAGTGATCGAAGGACAGATTAACGTTGAGATCTATGTAATGAACGCCGACGGCTCAGGCCAGAGACGCCTGACGAACAACCTAATCGTCGACAGTTCGCCCGATTGGTCGCCTGACGGGAAGCTCATTGTCTTTGACACCCATGTCGGCAGCAATCCCGAGATCCATGTCATCGGTCCTGATGGTTTGGGCGAGACCCGCCTGAGCCTCGATCGAATAGACCTGGAGCCTGCCTGGTCGCCCGATGGGCGGCGGATCGCTTTTGTTTACTACACGACCAAGCATCCTACGAGCGGCACGAGAGGCTCGCCGAGGATCTACGTCATGAACGCCGACGGCTCGGGCCGGATGAGCGTGGGCGACGTTTATGGCTTTCACCCCACCTGGTCGCCTGACGGGAAGCGAATCGCCTTCGACGCAGGTGTCGAAGGGATATGCGTGATGAACGCCGACGGCTCGGGTGTGACTTGCCTGGAGGGTACTGGCAGGAATATGTATCCTGACTGGTCGCCCCAATAGCCAGGGGGGGCTGTTCTGGGTAGGGTCTAGGAGGTTCCGGAGTGGAGCCTTCAGGCGGAATAGAGCAAGGATGAGCATAAAACCAGGACAGACCATACTCAGCAGAAAGTACCGCATCGAGCGCCTCATCGGGGAGGGGGGCATGGCCCGGGTCTGGCTGGCGGAGGAGCTGACCTTCGGCCGGCGCCCTGTGGCCCTCAAGGAGCCGCGCAACGACCTCCTGCCCGAGATGGCCCAGGAGGTGCGC